>JAXDMI010000862.1:0-7164 GCA_034666145.1 Myxococcales bacterium
CGGCCCCGGATTGGCGGGGTTTTTGGGGGTTAGCGCCGCTGTAGGTGCTGGTACGACAAATGCTCGTTTACGGGCATCATCATGCGTCGAGCCTTTCTCTCGGTCCTTCCCGTGCTCCTTCTCTCGCTCGGGGCGTGCGCGTCGCACGCGGGTGATGATGCCGCCAGCGGCGACGAGAGCGACCTCACCGCAGGGGCCGACGTCATCTTCTCGCCGGCGCCCGCCGAGACGAGCCACCTCGTCCGCATCGCGAAGGAGATCGATCGCGCGAAGACCTCGATCGACGTCGCCATCTACTCCTACTCCGACGCGAAGATCAGCGACGCGCTCGCGCGGGCCGTCGCGCGCGGCGTCAAGGTGCGCTTCGTCTACAACGACGCGGGCACGGACGCGCGCGCCGCATCGCCGACCGGCACGACGAGCGGGAAGCTCGAGGAGTCCGGCGTCAACGTCCGCTTCATCAACAAGATCATGCACCACAAGTTCATGATCGTGGACGGCCCGCGGGACGACCTCAAGCGAGCGAAGACCGCGCATCTCGTCACCGGCAGCGCCAACTGGTCGTCGAGCGCAGCGCGCACGTTCGACGAGAACACGGTCGTCTTCCACAAGCAGGAAGCGCTCGTGCTCCGGTTCCAGCGCGAGTTCGACAACATGTGGGCGCACTCGCGGGACTTCGTCGGCAAGGAGCTCCCGTACGAGCTGGCCACGACGCAGATCCCCGACTCCGCGATCCCGGAGGCGCCGGACACGAACGTCCTCTTCACGTCGTCGAACTTCACGGCGCACGACACGACGTTCAGCACCACCGGCACGAACACGGTGGCCGACGGTCTCGTCGCCGGCATCAACGCGGCGACGAAGTCGATCCACATCGCCTCCGGGCACATGCGCTCGCGCGAGGTGGCCGAGGCGCTCCTCGCGAAGAAGCATGCGAATCCGACGCTCGACGTGCGCGTCTACCTCGACGATCAGGAGTACATCGCCAAGGAGACCCACGACGGGCAGCTCGCGAAGCTCCAGACGTGTCTCGCCGCGGCGGGCGACTCCGACGCCAAGAAGCGCGACTGCTCCGACAACGATTTCCTCTTCGGCTACCAGCTCGGGTCCGAGGGCATCGACGTCCGCTACAAGTTCTACGCGTATCGCTGGGACTTCACCTACGCGCCGCAGATGCACCACAAGTTCATGGCCGTCGACGGAACGACGCTCTACTCCGGCAGCTACAACCTCTCGGACAACGCCGAGCACGGCACGTTCGAGAACATGATGGTCCTGAAGGGCGCCACGCACGCCCCATTGATCAACGCCTTCGAGGCGAACTTCGAATCGATCTGGAAGACCGGACGCGACGAGAACAAGCTCGCTGCGCTCGACGCGCGCATCGATCAGGGAGGCGCCTTCCCCATCGTCTTCGACCCGATGGCCCTCACCGGCGACGAGATCACGGCGCTGAAGCAGAAGATCCGCGCCGCGTGCCCCGCCGTCGATTCGGATGCCTATCGCCGCGCCGCCGGCTCCCATCGGAGCTGCCAGTAGCGGATCACCACGCGCGGGCGCGCGCCTGGATGAAGGCGTAGAAGAACACGCTGTTGGGATCGCGGGCGACGCGCGCCAGCTCCTTGCGCATGCCTTCGACGACCGACTCTTCGACCTTCTTCGCATCGAGAAGCGCGGGCGCGCCCGACAGGAGCAGGTCCGACCAGTACGCGAGGAACTCGGCGCGCTCCACGGGGTCTCTGTTGTCGAGATGGAACGACTTCACCTCGGTGTGCACGTCGCGGAAGCCGACGGACTGGAGCAGGTTGCCGAGCTTCGCGCCGACGAACGGATCGCCGCCGACATCCATCTGGTGCTCGTTGAACGCCGTCCAGTAGCGGAGCGTGTCCGGGCTGTAGGGGTCGATGAAGAACGTCGCGTTCAGCACCTCGCTGCACACCACCGGGCTGCCGGGCACGAGCACGCGACGCACCTCCGACAAGACGCGCGCCGGATCGCCGACGTGCTCGAGGATCCAGCAGAGGAACGCCGAGTCGAAGCTGCCCGCTTCGAAGTCGAGCTGCGTCGCGTCGCCCTTCGCGAGCGTGTAGCGGTTTCCCGCCCATGGCACCGTCGGCAAGTAGCGACGCGCCTCGCCGAGCTGCTCCTCGTTGATCTCGATGCCGGTGACGTGGATGTCCGGCCAGTAGCGCAGCAAGATCTCCGTCTGCGCGCCGACGCCGGCGCCCACTTCGAGGAGCTTCTTGCGCCGTCGATACGGCAGACCGGCGTGCACCATGGGCTCGAGGAAGCGCGCCTGCCGATGCAGACGATCGCGCTCTTTTTGGCTGTATCCGTGCAGATAGCCGGTCGGCGTTTCGCTCACGAGATCGATGGTAGCGAAATGCAACGGTGACGTAAGCTGCGCTCGATGCCTGTCCGAGCTCGTTCGTTCGTCGCGTGTTCCTTTGTCGCGCTGGTCGCGTCGATCGCGCTCGGCTGCGGCTCCGAAGCGCGAGGGCCGAGCAAGGCACCCGAGGGCGCGCTCACCATCAACATCGCGTTGCCGATCGAAGAGCTCGATCTACCGAACGGCCTCCACGTCGTGCTCCACCAGGAGCGCAGCTCGGCGCTCGCGCTCGTCTACGTTCGCTACCACGTCGGCTCGAAGGACGACCCGCAGGGACGCTCCGGCTTCGCGCACCTCTACGAGCACCTCATGTTCCGCGGCTCGCGCAACACCGGCGCGAAGGACTACCAGCAGTGGCTCGAGGACGTCGGCGGCATCACCAACGCCAGTACCGATCTCGACGAGACCGACTACCACGCGTACGTGCCGCCCGGGGCGCTCGCCCGCGCCATCTGGCTCGAGGCCGATCGCATGGCGTATCCGCTGGCGCCGCTCGACGAAGCGGGCTTCGCGCACGAGCGCGACGTCGTGAAGAACGAGTGGCGAGAGCACTACGAGGACGTGCCCTTCGGCAACCTCGACGCGATCGCACGCGAGGCGGTGTACGGCGCGTCGCATCCGTATGGCAGCTCCACCATCGGTCGGGGCGAGGAGATCGACAAGGCCACGCTCGAGGAGGCCCGCGCGTTCGCGCGCACGTACTACCGGCCGAACAACGCGACGCTCGTCGTGGCGGGCGTGTTCGATCGGGTCGCCACACGCGAGCTCGTCACCCGGTATTTCGGCTCGATCCCCGCAGGCCCTGCGCCGCAGGCTCGCTCGCTGCCGCCGGTGAAGCCGAGCGCGTCGCAGCGCATCGACGTCGCCGCTGCCGTCGACGGTCCCGCGGTCATGGTCGCTTGGCCCGCGCCCGCCACGCATGCCGACGGCATGGAGGAGCTCGGCTACGGCCTCGGCTTCTTCTCGGGGCGCGTTCGCCGCCGCCTCATCACCGAGAAGAAGATCGCCAACGAGGTCGACGTCCACTACCAGCACGCGCGCCTCGGCGGTCTCGCGACCATCGTGGTGAAGCTGAAGCCCGGCGAGTCGCCCGACACCACCATCTCCGTCATCGACGAGTACCTCGCCGAGGCCTCGAAGCTGGGGCGGCGCTGGTCGTGGGACAACTTCGGCAACTACAAGACGCGCGCGCTCGTCAGCGAGCTCAGCGCGATGGAGGGACTGCAGGGGCGCGCCCAGCGCATCCTCCACGACATCGAGATGCACGGCGCGCCCAACTCGATGAAGCAGGATCTGCAGAAGCTCCAGGACGTCGCCGGCGCAGACGTCGGTGCAGCGGTCGAGCACTTCCTGATCGACGGACCGCGCGTCACGCTGGTGGTACGTCCCGACCCGAGCGCGCCGCGCGCCGGAAAGAAGGTCGCTCGATGACGCTCGCATCGGTCACTCGGATCCGCCTCGCCGGTCTCGTTGGTCTCGTTGGCCTCGGCGCCGTCGCGTGCGGCGGTGGTCGCGACTTCCAGACGCCGAAGACGCTCGCCGAGTATCGGCCTACGCGACGCACGACGACGCCCGCCGCCACCGACGATGCCGCGGAGGCTTTCCGCGCGACGCCTCCGGCGCGCACGCCTTCGAGAGCGGCCCAAGCGCCCGTGCTTCCGACCGAGGTGCGCCTGTCGAATGGCATCCGCGTGGTCATGCTGGAGCGCCATGATTTCCCGTCGATCAGCGCGGTGCTCGTGCTCGATCACGGCGCCGCCTCCGCCGGTCCAGGCGTCGCGCAGCTCTACTCGGAGGCGATGCTCGGCTCGTCGAACGAGTACAAGTCGACCGAGGCGTGGCAGTACCTCGGCTTCGTCGGCGGAGTCGTCAACAACGAGACGTGGTTCGACGCCATCGGTCTGCAGATCACCGCGCTCAGCCCGCTGTTCGTGTCTGCGATGTCGCGCGCCGCTCCGATGTTCACCGCTCCGTCGCTCGACGGCGACGACCTCGACGAGGCGCGCACGCATCTCGCGGCCGAGCACGCGAGCGCCGACGAAGATCCCGCGGACGTCGCACGCGACGCGCTCTACGCGGCGGTCTTCCCTCCTCCTCATCCGTACGGCACGCCGATCGCCGGCCAGCCCGCACGGCTCGGTGCGCGCAAGCGCGGCGATCGCAAGGAGGCCGCGGTCACCGACGCCGCCGTGAAGGGCTTCCGTGCTTCCAACCTCGGCGCCGATCATGTCGGCGTCGCGGTGGTCGGCGACTTCAAGCCGGCATCGATCCAGCGCATCCTCGAGAACGCGCTCGGCAAGCTCCCGAAGGCAGCGCCGAGCGCGCCTCCGACGTTCCCCACGATTGCTCCGGGCACCGGGCGCAAGGTGATCGTCATCGACCGGCCGGGCGCTGCGCAGTCGAGCGTGGCGATCGGCTGGCCGGGACCCCGCGCGTCCGAAGCCGACCTGGTCACGCTCGACGTGCTGGCGGGCGCTACCGCCGGCGATCTCTCGACGCGCCTCAACATCACGGTGCGGAAGGAGCTCGGCGCTTCGTACGGCGTGCACATGTCGGCCGTCGGGCTGCGCTCCGGTGGCATCGTCACCATCGGTGCTGCCATCGACACCGCGCGCACCGTCGATGCGCTGCGCGGTCTCTTCAAGGAGATCGACCGGCTCCGCACCGAGCCGCTCTCGCCCGCGGAGCTCGGGGCGGCGAAGCTCCGCACGTATCACGAGCTGGAGCGTGGCTCGACACGCGGCCTCGCTCGCTATCTCGCGCGCGCCATCGCCGAGGACCTTCCGCCGGCGTCCGTCGTCACGCACAACGCGCGCGTCGACGTCGTCACGGCAGAGGCCGTACGCGCTGCCGCCGCGCACTATCTCGCTGCCGAAGATGCGCGCGTCGTGATCGTCGGTGATGCGTCGACCATCGTGGCCGGTCTCAAGACGCTCGGCATCGGTGACGTATCGATCGCCGCGCCTCACTGACCGCGCCTCGCCGACACGGGGCGCCTTGCGCGGCTGCACTGCGTCACAACCGGGGCAATGTGCATCGAACACAGCCGTCGGGACACGCCGTCCTCGACGTGCGCTTCGCCCGCAGAAAAAGCGATTTCGTGGCTTGGTGGCGGCGTCATGCGCCGCGCTCGTGCGCAGACCACGGCTGGGTATGCGTGATGCAGCCAGCCGGACCATGCTCCGCATGAAAGACACCAACAAGCTCCTCAAGAACGTCCTGCGCGCGTTGCCGGCGATCTCCGCCATCCCGTTCTTCGCGCCGAAGAAGACGTCCGTTGTCCCGTTCGTGCTCGGCGCCATCGGCGTCGCGGCGATCGGTGGCATCGCGGCTGTCATGGTTTTCAGCCCCCGCACGCGTTACCGGGCGCTCGACATCGCCAAGGACGTTCAGGGCAAGGTCCTCGGTCAGATGGACCAGCTGGGCATCTCCGAGAAGCTCGGCATCCGCGAACGCACGACGACGCCCGGTGGCTACTCGAACGGCCTCGTCGGCGACACCGGCGCGAGCTACCAGAGCACGGGCAACATCTGAGCGATCGACGCGCGCGGGCTGCGAGGCGGCGCGTTGTCGCCGCTCGCGGCCGCTCGTCTTTTGTGGTGCTATCGCGCGCCGATGGCCCGCTCTTCGCGCTTCCTGTTTCCCGCCGGTGCGGCCTGCGCGCTGGCGGCAGCATGCGCGGGCTCGCCGGGTGCGCGTGCGCCGGAGGCGCCTCGCGCCGGTGCGAGCGACAGCGCGAACGCGAATGCGAGCGGCGTCGCCGCCGGCGCTCACGGACCCGGTGAGTCCGACGAGGACCACCGCGATCCGTCACGTGCGCCTCGCGCGCTCGTGTTCCGCGCCGCCGGCTTCCCCACCGTCGATGCGCCGGTCATCGACGACGGCGTGCTCGAGAGCGCGCTCTCGGGCCTGCCGGTCGATCGCGCGGCCGACGTCGGCGAGCTCGTCTCGCGACTGCGGCTCCGCGACGTCGACGTCCTGATCCTGCCTTACGGCAGCGCATTTCCCGTCGAAGCGTGGCCGCGCATCCGCGGCTTCTTGCGCCACGGCGGCGGCCTCGCGGTCCTCGGCGGCGCGCCGTTCCACGAGCCGGTGCGCGCCGAGCCGGGCCGCAACGGCGCGTGGCTCCGCGGTCCGCGGCAGACGTCGTTCGCGCACGACCTCCTGATCGGACCGGCCGAGGCCGTGCAAAGGCCGGCGAAGGGCAAGACGCAGCTCGCGATCGGCGTCGATGCCGACACGGGCTTCACCGCGCCATTCCCCGATGCGCAGACGACGTGGGCGCTCACACTGCGGCTCACGACCGAGAAGGACATGCCCGACGAGCACGGCTCTTCGGGGCCACGCGATGCCGTTGCACGTCCGCTCGTACACGTCGTCGATGCGTCCGGAACACCGCGCGGCTGCCCGCTCCTCGAGATCGATCATCATCGGGGCGACGCCGCCGGCGCCCGCTGGCTCCTCGCGACGAGCGACGCAAAGCTCGATGCGCCCGTCGTGCGCGCCATCGTCACGCGCGCGCTCGAAGGCGCCTCCGAGCTGCGCGGCCAGCCGATCCGCGCGGCCGTCCAGCCCGGCGAGGAGGCACAGATCCGCGTCACGCAGCGACGCTTCGTCGTTCGGCACGGCGAAGAGCCGCCGGCGCGTGCGCGTGTCGTCGTGCAGGACGACAGGGGTCGCGAGGTCTTTTCCGCCGAGGTCGCGCTGGCGGGTCCGCCGGAGATGCGCACAGCGATCGTGCCGATCAAGAAGCCCCTCGCGGCCGGCTTGCATCA
>JAXDMI010000863.1:0-4546 GCA_034666145.1 Myxococcales bacterium
TTCGCGACGAGCCGCCTCGGCGTGATCCTCGGCGCCGAAGCGATGCGCATGCTCGAGATGGGCGTCGCGAGCGCGGAGGACATCGATCGCGGCATGGAGCTCGGCTACCGCCATCCCATGGGTCCGCTCAAGCTCACCGATCTCGTGGGCCTCGACGTGCGCCTCGCCATCCTCGATCACCTCACGAAGGAGATCGGCGATCAGTTCCGCCCGCCCGCGATCCTCCGCTCGATGGTGCGCGCGGGGAAGCTCGGGAAGAAGACGGGCGAAGGCTTCTACAAGTGGGTCGACGGTCAGCCGGTGCCGAAGTGACGGACCCGATCGCTCGATTCAAGGAGAACGCGAAGCAGGCCTGGTCGACCTTCGCGCCGTCCGAGATGATGACGGCGTCCGTCGCGCCGACGCTCGTGCGTCATGCGCGCATCACGAGCGGCGCTCGCGTCCTCGACGTCGGTTGCGGGACGGGCGTCGTGGCGCTCACCGCAGCTCGGCTCGGCGCGAACGTCCGTGGCCTCGATCTCACGCCGGAGCTCCTCACGCGTGCGCGTGAGAACGCGGCCATCATGAAGCTCGACGTCGCGTTCGAAGAAGGCGACGTCGAGGCGCTCCCGTTCGCCGACGGCGCGTTCGACGTCGTGGTGAGCCAGTTCGGGCACATGTTCGCGCCGCGTCCCGAGGTCGCGACGAAGGAGATGCTCCGCGTGCTCCGGCCCGGCGGCGTCATCGCATTCTCGACGTGGCCGCCCGAGCACTTCGTTGGAAAGATGTTCGCGCTGTTAGGGAAATATGGCCCTACGCCGCCGCCCGGCGTGTCGCCGCCTCCGCAGTGGGGCGACGTCGACGTCGTCCGAGAGCGCCTCGGCAACGCGGTGAAGGACGTGTGCTTCGCGCGCGGTGTGATGCAGGTGCAAGTGCTGAGCGTGCAACACCATCGCATGATCATGGAGCGAAACATCGGCCCGATGACCAAGCTCGTGGAGATGCTGGAGGCCTCGGATCCCGCGAAGCTCGCGACGCTGAGGCGTGAATTCGAAGAGCTCGTATCGCTCTTCTTCGAGAACAACCACGTCGTTCAGGACTACCTCCTGACGCGCGCCACGAAGCTCTGACGCGCGCGCCGGCTGCGGCTCGCGTCGCGCGAGCTCACGCCTTGAAGTAGCTGTAGCGCGCGGCCTTCTTCGCGATGCGTGCCTCGAGCGCGCGCTGCTCGCCGGCGGTCATCGGCATCGCGGTGCGCCCGACGCGCAGGTTCTCTCGGACCTCGGCGGCGGAGCTGCAGCCGATGATCAACGTGTCGGCATGCGCCATCGCATAGCGGATGCACTCCTCGGCGGTGGCGGCGCCCTCCGCGGGCAGACGTCCCGCGGCCATCACCTTCATGCCGACGACGCCCATGCCGAGCTTGCGCGCGAGCGGGATGACGGTGGTGACGAACGGCATGCGCGCGGGATCGGCGGCGTTGATCGGCAAGAGCACCGAGTCGAATGCGTAGCGCTCCATGGCGCTCACGAGGATGGCGGGATCGTGATGACCCGTGAGGCCGACGAAGCGGATCTTCCCGGCCTTTTTCGCGGCCTCCGCGGCCTCGATGGCGCCGTTCGGCGCGAAGATGGCGTCGACGTCGGCCTTCGAACGCAGGTCGTGCATCTGCCAGAGGTCGACGTGGTCGGTGCCGAGCGCGCGCAGGCTTCCCTCGAGGAGCGCGAGCGCCGGGATCTTGCGGCGCTCGTGCGTCTTCGAGGCGAGGAACACGCGATCGCGTGCACCTTGCATGGATCGAAAAGCGGCCCCGTAATACTCCTGGCTGTCGTCGTACGCGGGAGCCGTGTCGCAGTAACGAACGCCGCTAGCGAGCGCCTCGTGGATCATCACCACGGCCTCTCGCTCGCGACCGTGCGTCCGCAGAATGCCTTCGCCGCCGAGGGAAACGCCCTCGACGGCGAAACCGGTGCGCCCCAGCGTACGTGTCGGCGGCTGCGCGGATTCCATTCTCCGCCTAGCTTACCAGCGCGATGGGCGCGACGCGGATCAGTTCCCGTCGCAGGCCGGCTTGGGCATCGGGCACTGCGTGTCGGGCTGTCGCGGGAGCGTCTGCACGCAGCCCGTCACCCCCTCGAACGTGTTCGTGGGGCGGAAGCTCACGAGGTTGCCGTCGAAGCCCTGCGTGATGCCGTGTCCCGCGATCTCCTTGAACGTACTGTTCGTGATGAACGCGCTCGGCGGCTGCTGCGTGAAGATGACCGCGCCGTCGTGCGTCGAGAGCATGCTGCACGTGTTCAGGATGCACGAGCAGTCGTAACCCGCGTACTCGATGCGCACGTGATCGAGCTGGTTTTGCGCCTGCGGAATGCCGCCGAACCAGAGGCCGCGCCAGTCGCCGGCCTTCGGCGTGGCCGAGGCAGACGTGAAGACGATCGGCTTGTCCGCGGTGCCGAGCGCTCGGACGATGCCCGTCGAGGGCTTGTCGGTGGTGCCCGATTGGATCTCGAACGCCGTCTCCTTCTCGAAGCGCATGACGACGCCGGGCTCGATGGTCAGCGTGGTCACGGGTCCGGGATCGCTGCGGCCGATGATGAAATAATCGAGCTTCGTCTTGCCCATGCGATACGGCACGCCGCGCTCGTGGAGCGTGGCGTCGACGGTGAGGCCGCCGCCCGCGATGCCGTAGCCCTGCGTGCGGAGGAGGATCTCGTCGATCTTGTTGCCGGTGTACTTGCCGGTCGGGAGCGCGTCGATGGCGTGCTCCTCGATTTGGACCGGGAACGGCGACGTGTCGTTGCCCGACGCGGTGACCGTGAGGTCGGTCGATCCCGGCAGGAACGTGGCGCCGCGCTGCATCCAGATGCCGGTGCCGGTCGACTTCGAGATGGTGACGTGATCGACGAAGAGGAGCGGGTCGGCAGGGAGCTCCCCGTTGCCGAGCACGTCGATGGTGGCGTTGTCCTCGAAGTCGCCGCCGCCGCCGCCTTCGAGCGTCACGTGCTTCAGCCGAGCGGTGCCCGGCGCATGAACGTAGAGGCTCGCCCAGCTCGCGCCGTCCTTGCCGGCGATGCGGATCGGGTGCTCGGCCGAGCCCTCGGCGATCAGCGTGCCCCCGGCGTTGGGCGTGCCGGGATAGGCGACGAACACATGTTGCCCTTTCATGACCTGCACCTCGGCGCAGGGCTCGATCGTCAGCTTCGCGCCGTTGCGTACATTGACGTCGAATTCGACGATGTGCGGGCTGCCGGCCGCGGTCCAGGTCTCTTCGCCCTGGATGTCGCCCTTGTGCGTCGTCGGGCCGCCGCTCGGCGCAGGGCAATCGACGACGGGCGCGCCGGCTTCACTCGACGGCGGATCGATCGAGCCGCCGTCGGCCGCGCTCGGCGGCGGCGGCGAGCCACTTCCGGAGCTGCTCTCGCAAGCGACGGTGGAGAGGATGAAGGCGAGCGCAATCGCGCTCGTGCAGCTGATGACGGTCTTCACTTGAGGGTCCTTTCGAATCGTCTCGAATCATCTCGCCGGCCCCCCGGTCCGCACGCCCTGGTTTTGACGGGGCGACGGGTTGGCGCATTCTTCACCCGTTTGGAGGACAGACGTGGAGTGTCGCGACGTCGCAAATCCGTCACGAAAAACGCGCCGTCCTTTCGCGTACCGCGGCTCGCGACTAGGGTTCGCTCCACCATGCCTGCGTCCTCCGAGAGCTCTTCCGTTTCGTCGTCCGGCAGCTTGCGGCCCGTGTATCTCGTGCACGCGGTGCGCACTCCCATCGGGAAGCATCGCGGTGGCCTGGCGCCGGTGCGCGCCGACGATCTCGCGGCACACCTCATCGCGACGCTCGCCGCGCGATCGCCGTCGCTGATCGCGCGCGTCGATCACGTGGTCTTCGGCGCAACGAATCAAGCGGGCGAGGACAACCGCAACGTGGCGCGCATGGCGATGCTCATCGCCGGGCTGCCGTACGAGGTGCCCGCCGTCACCGTGAACCGCCTCTGCGGCTCCGGCCTCGAGGCGGTCAGCGATGCCGTGCGTCGCGTCGCCACCGGTGATGCGGAGTGCGTGATCGCGGGCGGCGTCGAGAGCATGACCCGCGCGCCGTTCGTGTTCGGCAAGAGCGACGAGGCGTTCGCGCGCTCGGCGCCCAAGGTCTACGACACGAGCCTCGGGTGGCGCTTCGAGAACCCGAAGCTGTCCGAGCGCTTCCCGCTGCAGTCGATGGGTGAGACCGCCGAGAACGTCGCCGAGAAATGGAAGATCTCGCGCGAGGATCAGGACGCGTTCGCGCTCGCTTCGCACGAGAAGGCCGTGCGCGCGCAGGCGGCGGGAGACTTCGACGCCGAGATCGCCCTCGTCTCGATCCCCCAGAAAAAAGGCGTTTCCATCGTCGTGACGAAGGACGAGAGCCCGCGCGAGGACGCTTCGCTCGCCGCGCTCCAGAAGCTCCAGCCGGTGTTCCGCAAGGGCGGCACCGTCACCGCCGGCAACAGCTCGCCGCTCAACGACGGCGCCAGCGCCATCATGGTGGTGAGCGAAGAGGTGCTGAAGGCCGAGAGCCTCGAGCCGCTCG
>JAXDMI010000864.1:0-21860 GCA_034666145.1 Myxococcales bacterium
CTTCGGCTCGATGCCGGCGGGGCCGCTGTGCCAGAACACCACCATGTCGCGCTGCCCGGCCATCTCGTAGAGCTTCCTTGCGCGGCGATTGTCGGGACGCACGAGCATGTTGGCGGGGTGCATCTTGATGCCCCGCGCGCCCTTCGCGTACTGGTCGTCGAGGCGTGACTCGGCCCGCGGCGCGTAGGGATGCACCGAGCCGAACGAGAACAGCTTGCCGCTCGTGGTCGCGGCCGCGGCCAGCGCGACGTCGGCGTTCTGCGAGAGCACGGGGAAGTCGATGGGCAGGAGCACCGATGCGCGGATGCCGGTCTCGTCCATCTCGCGCGTCAGGTTCGGAACGGTGTGCGTCGAGCGCATGCCGCGGGGACCCAGGCTGCGCAGCGTGAGGTCGTAGGTGAGCTCCTTCACGATCTCGGGAGACATGTTGCGGTTCACGTACACGTCGAGATCGATGGCGCAGCACGACGGCAGGTAGTGCTGCGTCTCGGCATGCAGCTTGTGGAGATCGACGCTCATCGGCCGCACGAACGCCAGCGCGAGATGCGTGTGCATGTCGGCGATCGGACCGACGCTCTGGTCGGTCATCACGAGGCGTCCTTCTTCGGAAAGCGCGAACCACGGCAGCCGCGTCAGATCGAGCAGCGACGTGAAGCGCGTGGGATGCAGCTCGGTCATGCCGTCTTCGCCTTGCTCTGGCGGGCCGCGTCCTCCACTGCGGCATCGGCCATCGCTTCGATGCCGTCCATGAAGTCGAGCAGCGCGTCGCGCACCACGCCGCGATCAGGGAGCTGGCCGAGCATGCCGTACATGGCTGCGGCGCCTTCCGCTTGCGCGCCGCTCTCGGCCACCTCGCGGGTGCATGCGCGGAGATCGGCGACGAACTGATCGGCGACGCCGTCGTGCGCAGGGCTCACCGTGAGATGGAGGCTCGGCGGGCTCTGCTGCCGATCCATGCGCCAGCCGCGTGCCTGCATGCGATCGCCGAGGACGTAGAGGTCGATGCCGTCGCCGGTGGGTCCCGCGACGGCGGCGGGATCGGCGCCGAACGCGACGCAGCTCATGACCGGCTTGCCGAGGAGGCGAAGGCCGGGCGTCTCCTTGATGCCGCGGATGAATTTCCCCGTCGCGCTCATCGCTTGGCGCGCGAGATCGAGATAGCCCTCTTCGCCGAGGTACGTCATCACCGCCCACGCGGCCGCGATGGCGCCGCCGGGCCTCGTGCCGAGCACGCTCGGCGAGCCGAAGAGGCCGCCCGGCCAGTCGGCATGGACGAAGTGCTGGTAGCGACGAAGGGCGCGCGTGCGATAGACGACCGTCGACGCGCCCTTTGCGGCGTACGCGTACTTGTGGAGATCGGCGGAGATCGAGGTGACGCCGCGGATCCGGAAATCCCAGGGTGGAACGTCGTGGCCGAGCTTCTCGACCCAGGGCAGGAAGAAGCCACCGATGCACGCGTCGACATGACAGAGGACGCCGCGGCTCTCGGCGAGCGCCGCGAGCTCGGTCACCGGGTCCATCACGCCGTGCGGGTACTGCGGAGCAGAAGCGACGACGAGGATGGTGCGATCGCTCATGAGCGCCTTCGCCGCGTCGACATCGGCGGTGAAGTCGGCACGTACCGGGACCGGGACTGCCTTCACCCCGACCATGTGCGCGGCCTTGTGCAGCGCGGGATGCGCCGTGACCGGCACGAGCATCTCGGGCTCGGTGACGTGCGGGCGCTCCGCGCGGGCCCAGTCGCGCGCCGTCTTCACCGCGAGGAGCAGGCTCTCCGAGCCACCGCTCGACATCGATCCCGCGGCGCCCTCCGGCGCGTGGAAGAGGTCTTGCGCCATCGCCAGCACTTCGGATTCGAAGCGGCGCAGGCTCGGGAACGTCATCGGGTTGAGCGCGTTCTCCGCGAAGAAGCGGAGGTACGCGTCCTTCGCCACCTCGGTGACGTCGGGACGCGTTCCGTAGACGAGGCTGAAGAGACGAGAGCCCGCCGCGTCACCGTCGGCGAGGCGATACGTCTCCATCCGCGCGACGATGTCGTCCCTCGATGCGCCCTGCTTCGGCATCTTCATGTCCGCGTCCCCCCAATCGTCGTTACGAAAATTCTAGCGCGACTATGCTGCGCGGCTCGATGAGTGGCGGAGCGAGTGAGCCCAAGCATTCCGAGCAGCGTCGCGTCGGGGCGCTCCTCGTCATCGCGGCCGCGGCACTGTGGAGCACGGGCGGCGTCGGCGTGAAGGTCGCGGTCGCCGAGCCCATGGTGATCGCCGGTCTGCGCAGCGTGTTCGCGCTGGCCTTCATGCTCGTGGTGCTCACGATCGGCCTGAAAAAGAGCGGTGACGGGCTCGCGCTCGTGGTCGCGCTCCTGCGGAGGCCGCTCGTATGGGCGGCCGCTGCCGGCTACGCGCTCATGGTCGTGTGCTTCGTGCTCGCCGCGCGCCGCACCACCGCGGCGAACGCCATCTTCATCCAGTACACGGGCCCCGTGTACGTCGCGATGCTCGGCGGCCCGCTCCTCGGAGAGCGCGTGACGCGCCGTGATCTGTTCGCCATCGGCGGCTGCCTCGTGGGCATGGCCCTCACCTTCGGCGGCGAGCTCGGCGGCGGTCGCGCGGCCGGCAACGTGCTCGCGATCTTCTCGAGCTTCGGCTTCGCAGGTCTGCCGCTCCTCTTGCGTCTCGATCAGAAGCGACTGCTCGCGGTGGCCGACGACGGCGCCCGTGCCCGTCTCGCCGGGCATGCGCCGCTCGTGACGATGGCGCTCGGCAATGCGATGGCTGCGCTGGTGGCGCTGCCGGCGATGATCGCGCATCCCGTGAGCGGCGAGACGGCCACGCGCACGTACCTGGTCCTCGCTGGGCTGGGCTTCTTCCAGATCGGTCTTCCGTACGTCCTCTACGCCGTCGCCGTCCGAAGGCTGCGCGCGCTCGAGAGCTCTTTGCTCGCCACCATCGAGCCGGTGTTGAGCCCGGTATGGGTGGCGCTCGCGACCGGCGAAACGCCGACCCCGCTCGCCATCGCGGGCGGCGCGATGATCGTGCTCTCCGTGGCGGCGCAGGCCGTCACACATGGCGTCGCCGCCGCGCGTCGCGCATGAGCGTTCAAGGTCCTGCATCGCTGCCTCCATCCGTGGTGTTGCTGCCGCCAAGGCTGCTGGCAGCCTTCGCGGGCTGGGGAACGTTCGGCGGCACCTGATCGACCGGGATGAACGTCGCGGTCATCGAGCCCTTGCCGGCGCCGAGCTTCCCGGTGCCGAGGAGCACGGCGTCCGCCCTGAGAGATCCCGTCGCCCGCACGTTGCCCTTCGCGTCGGGACCGAAGAACGCCGTCATCGTCAGCCCCTCGACGGTGACGGGCGGGCTCTGCACCACCATCGTCGCCGGCGCGGTGATGACGCCGGACCCCGTGCCGTCGTCGACCGCGCAGCCCTCGACGGGGAACGAGTAGCCGGTCGGCAGCTCGGCGTTCGGTACGAAGTCGCTGTACTCGTCGGCGGTGCCGGCGCGGAGCGAGGGCGCGACGCACTCGGGCGCCGGCAAGAGGCGGCACCGATCGATGTCCTTGCACGGCGAAGGGCAGCGCGTTCCGTCGGGATTGCGATCGCCGTTCGTGAACTGCGCGACGAACGCGCCGCTCGCGGGATCCACGTCGATCGCGCCGAACAGCTGGATCTGCGTGCCGAGCGGCTGCTCGACCTCGAGGAGCACGAAGTAGACGCCGCTCTTCAGGTTCGCGGCGCGCGTACCGGCGGTGCACTTGACCGAATACGAGAAGGGAATTCGCGTGCGATTGTTGCGGGTGCGCCCGCCGGTGCCGCGCAGGCCGCCCTCGACCAGCACGACCAGCTTCGGGCCTACCGGGAACGCCGAGTCGGCGACGAAACGCACGACCGAGTTGTCGGGATCGACCTCGAGGTGACCGCCCTTGTCACCGTCGATCGGATCGTGACCGACGTAGACCTTGAGGTCGGTGTCGGGGTCGTCGTCCTCGTCGAAGAGGTTGCCCTCGAGGTCGGTCTCGTAGGCGGCGACCTTCATGTTCAACGTCGAGACGTCGACGGGCTGCCCGAACGACAGCACGAGCGGCGCCTTCGAATCGAAGAGGAGGCCGCCCTGCAGGCCGTCGATGCTCGGTGTGGGCGGCGGCTCGTACCGATCGCACGCGGGCGCGCTCGCGACGAGCGCACTCGCGGCGAAGACGGTCAGGGCGAGGTAATGAGGGAGAGATCGCATCGTTGGCTCAGAAGAAGAACGTCCCGCGGCCCTGCACGAGGACGCTGCGGGCGGCGTCGCCGTTGGCGTCTTCGAGCGCGCTGCCGGGGAAGAGGACAGCGGCTTCGAGGTCGGCCGCGAAGTGATCCATGAAGCGCCACTGCACGCGGCCGTCGAGCTCGGTGCCGTAGTAGCGACCGGGCTTGCCGCCGGCGAAGTTCACGAGGTCGTCCTCGATGCGCACGCCGTCGCGACGTTGGAGCGACGCGATCGGGTCTACCACCTTGGCGGGAGCCCAGGCCATGAGCACGCCGCCGCGCAGCAGCACGGTGGGCACGGGGTGGTAGTCGAACTGCGGAAAGATCGCGAAGGCGTTGGTGAACGAGCCACGCGTATCGATGGCGTCGAGCGGGTACGTCGGCGCGTTGAGGCCCTTGAGCAGCTCGACGCCGGCAGCAGCGGCGCGCGCGGTCTGATACGCGAGCACGTGCTTGAAGAGGAGCAGGCCGACGTTGGTGTCCTCGGCGAAGCGGAACTGCGTGAGCGGCGTTCGCGTCTGCGGATCCGAATCACCGGACGCGTAGTCCATCTCGAAATACGCGGTAAAAAGCGGGCGATCCCAGCGTACGACGCCACGTGCGCCGAACTGCGTGACCGCCTGCGACACGGCCGGATCGTTCGTGATGACGCGGAAGGCCTCGCTGACCTCGCTGGTGTGGCCGGCGACGAGGGTGCCCTCGATGCCGGCCGTGATCTCGCCGAACGTCGACATCGCGCGTCCGCCGAACGCGTTGATGGCGGTGTCGTTGGCGCCGCTCCAGCGATAGGCGTGGAAGAAGCGGAGCTCGGCATCGGAGCCGAGCCGATGATGCGGCGCGAGCCAGCGCACCGCGGTGATGTAGTTGTGGAGGTCGTCCGAGAACTTCATCGGGTCGCCGGTGACGAGCCGGTCGTACGCGAGGATCAGGAAGAGCCCCTTCGTCTCCGACGCATCGCGCTCGTCGGGTGCCTTGAAGGCCTCGAGGGGCTTCGTCGCAAAGAGCACGCGGTCGGCGCTGTTGCCGCGCCGCGCGAAGCCGAAGCGATTCTTGCGGCCGTCACCGTCGTTGACGGCGATCGACGCGCCCTCGGTGAATGCTTGGCGCCCGATGCGGAGGAGACCGACCGGCGTGACGACGTCGCCGTAGGCCCGTCGAACGAAGATCGCGTCGCCCTGACAGAGGCCGAAGTGATAGCTGCCGGGATCCGTGGAAGGCTCGCCGGGTCGCTGCGTGATGCACGCCTTCGCGACGTTCGGGTTGTTGGTGCTCACCTTCGCGCCGCTGGTGGGCTCGGGCGTCGACCCCAGCGTGCCGTTGTCGCCCCAGAGGACGCCGTCGAGGAGATCGACGGAGGTGACGACGCGGACCTTGTCCTCCCAGTCGATGGCGCCGTCGAGGCGGAGGCGATGCTCGATGTTCGAGTAGTTGCGGTCGCGCGTGCCGTTGAGATCGAGCGGTCGGATCGAGACCGCGTTCGCGCGATACTCGACGCCGCCGCGGAAGCCCGTCGATGCACCGAGCGACAGCCGGGCGGGCGGAGCGCCGGGATCGGCATCCGACCACGGCTCGGTCGCGCCGGCATCGTTGGCGAAGAGCGCGACGGCGATCGAAACGAGCGGCCCGACCGTGCGGAGGACGAACGTCGAGGCCGCGCGCATCACGGTTCCTTTACACTGTAAAATCGATCGCGCAAGGCGCTTTTCCATGACGCGCTGCGCATCGCTTCAACGCTTGGTGCGCCCGCCGCTTCGTCCAGGCGAGCCCGACTCCTGGGGCGCCCGCTCCAGCGCTCCGAGCAGCATCTCGAGGCCGAACGTGAAGACGTCGTCGAAGTGCGTCGGCTCGAGCCACGACGAGACCGCGGACAGGCGAGGGAAGGCTTCGGCGGCGGCCGCCGCCTGCGTCGCCACGTCGGGCGACTCCTTCGCGCGCTCGGCCTCCTTGAGACCCGCGAGCTCGTCGAGCGCGACGCCGCTGCAGTAGCTGCTGACGACGCGGAAGAAGCGCGCGGTCTGTCGATCGTCGAGGCCGCCACGACGAGCGAGCTCGAAGAGGCCCTCGAGGAAGCGCCACGTTCCCTCGGTGGCGAAGCGGCGCGTCGCGAGCAGAGGAAACGCATGCGGATGCTGGTGCGCGAGGCGCCGGTACGCGTGCGCGAGCTTGCGGAGCGCGTCGATCCAGTCGCCGGTGTTGGACGGCTCGATGGGAAGCCGCGCGATGAGGGCCTCGACGACGGCATCGAGGAGCGCGTCCTTGCTCGGGTAGTACCAGTAGATCGCCATCGCCTCGCACCCGAGCGCTGCGCCGAGCCGCCGGGTGCTGAACGACTCGAGGCCTTCGGCGTCGATGAGCCGGAGCGCTTCGTCACGAATGCGCTCTGCCGTGAGACCGCTGCCCGCAGCGCTGCGCTTCGGCGCTCGCTTGGGGGGCGAGCGCTCCGGATTCTCCTTCGTGAGAGGCTTCTTGCGCTTCGACGCGAGGGCAGCCATCGGCAGCGGGCCACAGTGTGCCGGCCTCTCGGTCGGTTGTGCCAGCGCTTTCGTGCAGGATCTCGCGATTGTTGGGCTCCGACCCTGCCGCGTTGCGCGCGGGCGCCTTGCGTCGAGGTCGAGGAGGCGGCACCCTCGTCACCGATGTCCGCGGCTACGACAGCGAAGCCGCCTCGCTCGGCACGCCCGTTCGGCGTGGCTCGCAAGCTTCACGCGGCGCCTACCGTCCGGTCGCTCCTGGCCGCGGGCCTGCGCGTCGTCGCCGCCGGGTCGTTTCGCCCCCGAGGTGGGCGCTTCGACGTCCGTCCGCTCCGCAGGCGTCCGGTCCGGGCCCTGCGCGGAGGTCCCGACGGCCTCGTGGCGGCGTTCGCGGTGCGCGACGGCAGCATCGAGATCTCGATCTTCGCGCGTGGCGCCGAGCCCTCCGCCGATGACCTCGCGTGGGCGATGGAGTGCGCTCGCGGCATGTCCGCCGTCGACGACGATCCCACCGAGTTCCTCGCGATGGCGCATCTCCATCCGCTCGTGGAGCTCCTCGCGACGCGCTTCGATTGCCGGATCGATCGGACGCCCACGGTCTTCGAAGCATTCGCACGCGCGGTCATCGAGCAGCTCGTGACGACGTTCGAGGCGCGAGCGTCGATCCGAAGGCTCTTCTGGGTGGCCGGCGAGCTCGTCGAGGGCACGCACGTACGCGCGGCACCGACCGCGCGCGCCGTCCTCGACGTCCCACCGTGGCGGTTGCACGCGATGGGCATCGGCTCGCGACGCAGCCGCACGCTGCGTGAAGGCGCGCGCCGCGGGACGGCGCTCGAGCGCCTCCGCACCATCGATCCCGCGCTCGCCGCCACCAAGCTCGAGTCGCTTCCGGGCGTCGGTCCGTGGACGGCGAACCACGTCGCGCGCGGCGCTCTGGGTTGGTCGGACGCGGTGCCGGTGCGCGATTTTCACGCGCACTACGTGATCAGCGAGGCGCTCACCGGCGAACAAGGCGACGACGACGCGATGCTCGAAGCGCTCGCGCCTTTCCGCCCGCATCGCGCGCGCGTGGTGCAGCTGATCACGCAGGCGCAGATCACCGGCGGCCTCCCGGGTCAGGAGCGCACGCGCTATCGCTTGCCGCGCATCGACCCGCACCGGCGCGAGCCGTGGAAGTACTGAGCGACTACTTCAGGCACTCGACGCGGTAGATCTTCCGGCCGTCCGCGGTGAGGCGGAACGGGGGATCGCACGCGCTGGCCGTCGGGTCCTCGTAGGCCGGAGCCTCGCGCACGAGCTTCACGGCGCGCAGGCGCAGCTCTCGGGCGACGCGACGATTCTCGGCGGCGGTCCGTCGCTTGAAGGTGATCTCGGCCTCGCTGACGATGATGTCGGTCTCGAGATCGTCGGCGCGCGCGCCGAGCAGCTCACGCTCGTCGGGCGGAGCCTTGTCGGCGCGATCGCGAGCGGCCTTGGCCGACGTGCGCAGCGTACCGAGACGCGCCGCGAGATCGACGGCTGCCTTCTCGTCGACCGTCGCCGCCTCGTCGAGGAAGCGCGCGCGCGTGAGCATCTCGCGGGCTCGCGTGACCGGTGCGTCACGCGACACGCTCGTCGCATCGACGAGCGAGCCCCCGCGCCCACCCCACGTCGCGATCGGCGTGCTCGATGTGCCCGACGTGCCGGTCGCGAGCCCGTAGGGATCGTCGGCGAGCGCGGTCCCGGGCGTCGCGACGGCGACGACGATCACGAGCACGAAGGCGAACGGAGCGAGCACGCTCTTCATGAGGAGGAGCGTATCACCGTCCCGGCAGGATCAGTCCCAGGCGAGGAGGCCTTCGGGCTTCATCGGAAGCCCCATTTTCGGGGGCTTTCGTGTCTTCCGGAGCTGCGCGGAGGCCTTGGTCATCTTCGCGAGGAGGCGATCGACCTCCGCGCGCGAGACCTTGCCCTTCGGCTTCAGGGAGGGAAAGAGCGCGTCGTAAGGCACCGGAACCTCGACGGTCCGCTTCATCACGGGGCCCTGGAGGAGGATGACGCGCTCGCCTTCGAAGATCGGGATCTCGATGGGCACGCCCTCGAGCCAGACCCAGTTGTAGTGCTCGACCTCTTTGCCTTTGGGATCGGGCAGCGTGCCGTCGGGGAGGATGCCGCTCCACGCGAGCGTGTGGAACGGCACGTCCTGCTCCTGCGTCTTCTTGGGCGCGTTGTCGGGATCCTTGATGGTGAGGACCGCCTTGGGGTTCGGACGCTTGCCGGCGAGCTGGCCCTTCTTGGGATCGCCCATGATGTGATCGAGGAGGAGGACGTAGAGCTCGGTCGTCGTCGACAGATCGTTCATGACGAAGCGCCAGGCCTTGCGCGCCTCGGGATGGATGACCAGCAACGGCTCTTCGTGACAGAGGTAGAGGACGCGGCTGAACGCCGTGACCTCCTCGACGTAGTCGATGAGCGCGTGGCAGGCCTTCAGGTACTTGGGGTTCTTGCGGACCTTCTCGCGGAGCTCGTGCGAGCGCGCGAGGCACGCCGTCGCCGCCATGCAGCGCGAGGTGAGGAGATCCCAGAAGGCGGTCTCCTTCGGGAACTTCTTCGCGACGAGCGTTCGCTCGCTCTTCACGGCCTCTTCGAGGGCGAGGTGATCGACGCGCTTCAGACACTGCTGCGCGTATTTCACGGCGCCGTTGAACGTGTTGATCAGGTTCCAGTCGATGGCGGGCCAGGCGAGCTCCGGCTGCGCGCCCGACTCGACGAGCGCGCCGATGGCGAGGAGGAGCACCTGTGCGGGACGGCCCTGGGTCTTCTTCAATCCCTTGCCGAGCGCGTCCATCGCCGCCGCGGTCGCCTTCTTGTCCTTGGGATTGAACGCTCGGAGGACGCCGTCGACGGCCTCGCGAAGCTCCCAATCCTTGCCGCCGGTCGTCGTCTTTTCTACGAGGTGCTTAACGGCGAGGCCGAGATCGGACATGAGCATCGGAATACCGCGCTCGTGGCCGCGTGGGCAAACAGAGACTTCGGCGGGCCCTCGAGGTGGCCCAGGACACCCTCGAAACTGGCCCGGACATAGGGTCACGCGCGCAAGTGCGCAGGAATGTTCAGGGCCGATCCTGGCATGCGGCGTGTTGATGGGCTGCCATGCAGAGCATCCCTGTCTCCATCCGGCGCGCCTCTCGCGTCCTCGTCCTCGGCACGTCGTTCGTGCTGTCGCTCGGCGCGGCGGCGTCCTGCGCCGATGAATCGGCGACCGTCGCCGAGGCCACACTTCAGCCTCCGGAGCGAATGCTCCCACCGGCGCCGGCGGCGGTCGTGGAGGACGCGCGAGCTCCCCAGCTTCCCGCCATCGACGTCGCCGGTCGCGTGGTGAACGACGCGGACGAGGTCGTGGTGGGGCGTCCCATCGTGATCGTCGACCATCGCGGCAAGAGACAGGAGATCCTGACCGACGAGGACGGCGGCTTCTACGCCGGGACCGTCGCGCCTCCGTACGATCTCCTCGTCGAGGCCGCGCCCTCGGGCGCAGTGATCACGCCGCTCGTGTTCCTCGGTCTCCAGCGCGCGGATCCTCGCCTCGAGGTGTTCGAGCATCAGGGTCCGACGGAGCGAGCCGAGGCTCAGTCGATCCGCATCGGCGTGAAGCTCCCGCCGTGCCGGTCGGTCGACACCGGCTGCTGGGTGTCGGTGGTCACGTGGTCGCCGAGCGGCTGCGGCGGGACCGCCGGGTCGTACGTGGCGGGCACGCCCGGCGCCGTCTACGACGTCGAGCACAGCTGGAGCGACGCGGTCGTTCCGGCGAGCGAAACGGTCGACGTCCACGTCCTCATCGGAGATGCAGACTACACGCAATACGCGTATGCCCACGTCGACCACGTGGCCGCTCGACCGGGCGAGCTCACCGACGTGGGCGTCGTGACGGCGGCGGAGATCGGCTCGAGCGAGCCGGTGTCGATCGCGGCGCGAACGCCCGGCGCGCCCGCCGATTGGGGCTGGACGTTGGCCTCGGAGCTCGAGCTGCCCGGCGGCGCGCCGATGTCGCTGCGCTACGAGTGGTCGGCTTCGTCGGCCATGAGGTTGCCGATCCTGCCGGGTGCGACGTGGCGCGTCGCCGCGTGGGTGCAGCACCCGCCGACGCCGGATCGCCCCTATTTCCAGCGGTCGGCGCAGGCCTGGTCCGGAACGCTGCCGCTCGAAACGACCAACGTCGCGCTCACCGTTCCGGCGGTTCCCGAGCCAATGCGGCCGGCGCTCGAAGGGCCGTTCTCGCGGCGCGAGCGCGCGCTCGTGTGGGACGGCCATGCGCCGGCGCTCGCGTCGGTCGTCCTCGTCGACCTCGCTCGCAGCGAGCAACGGTTTCGCGTCTTCACCGCGGAGCCCGACGTGCCGTTGCGACGGCTCGAGGCGCTGGGGCTACGCCGTATCGATCACGGCGCGCACGTCCTCGATCTCACGACCACGCCGGGCGCGACGGTCGACGAGCTGACCGACCCCGACGAATCTCACCGCAAGGATCGCTTCGACCTGCGTGTCGCGGGCGGAACGACGTACCAGCGCTTCCGATTCACGGTCACGCAGTGAACGCCACCGCGACCGAGCGAGCGCTCAGTGCGCCGGCATCTCGTCGACCCAGCCGCACGCGGAGCCGGCATCGAGGGAGCGCGGGTTACGGCCCGCATACGGCTCGTAGAAGCGGCGCGAGTCGTGCGCGTCGATTGTCTCGGGCATCGGCGGGTGGTCGAAGCACCAGTGATGACCCACGTGCTCCTCGAAGAGCGCATGCCATCGCTCTTCCTCTTTCCACTGCTCGCTGGAGAGGCGGAACAGCACCCAGCGCATCGGCCTGTCGACGTCGGCGCGGTCATCGCCGTGAAGGACCATGAGACGTCGCTCGCCGGCCTCTTCGACGACCGCCTCGAGCGGACCGTCGTACCAGTCGTTCACCCAGAGAAGACGTAGCGCGTTCGCCTCGAGCTTCGGCAGCGAAGCGAGATCGACGGCGGGAATCTCAGCCATTCGCTCTTCTCCCGATCGAGACGATAGACCTCGAGGGCTGCGGAAGGCGAATTCTGGCCGCATGCGCGCTGGGAGCAGCTCGAGCGGAGCGCGTGAGGCTCGAGCGGCTCACGTCGTGCATCGTGCGAGCACAGGAGCAAAACCATGGAGCACATCGATTGCGACGCGTGTTGTGCGAAGACCGCCGCTCGGCCCCCCAACAAGTCGTTCTGGGGCCTCATCGCTGCGTTCTGGGTCGCGAGCCTGGCGCTCGGCATCGGCGCAACGCAGGGCGTTGGCTGGGACATCGTGCTGGTGGCCTCGTGGGCGGCCCTTGCGACATCCGTGGTGCTGCTCGCGCGTCGGGCGACGACATGGACGTGCGCGGAGTGCGGATCGACCGTGATGCCGCCGGCAGCGCATGCGGCGCCGCTCACCGGCTCGTTCCGCGGCATGCACGGCCGCCACGCGTGACGCGAGCGTGCGCGTCGTCGGCCTTCGCCGGCGCGCACGCCCTGCGCGGGCCATGGTAGAGCCGCGCCATGGCTCTGCTCCTCCGAAGGGCGAACGTCGCCGCGCTCGCGCTCGCGCTCGCGGCGCCGTCCGCGGTCGGCTGCGACGGCTGCCGGGGCAAGCCCACCGGAGCCGCCGCGGGCACTGCGCCGGAGGCCGCGCTCGACGGCGGCGACGAAGCGTCGAGCGCGGAGCTCGACGACGAGGGCGCGGACGGCGGCGCGTTGGGCGGGCCGGCGTTCGAAGCGGGCAGCCGGTTTCGCGATGCGGGGCCGAAGGCGGAGGCCGATCGTGACGGCCCTGTCGATCCTGCGTGCGTGGGCGGCAAGGGCTCCGACGTTGCGCTCGCGACGGTCGTCGTCGATGCGCGCTGCGCCATTGGTCGCGTGCATGCGAGACACCTGCGCGCGCTGCTCGAGAACGATGCCGGGCCGCCTCCGCCGCTCCGCCAGGAAGCGAAGCTCCTCGAGGACGGACGCATCGTGCATCGGCTCGTCAACGTCGGGCCGGCGCCGCTGACGCTGCCGCTCATCTTCTCGGCATCGCTGCCCGCGTTCCTCGTGATGGCGGAGAACGAGGGCCAGACACTGTACGAGCTCGCGACGCCGCGCTTCGACGTCAACGCGGTGAAGGGGCGCGCGCACTTCGCGCGGATCGTCCTCGAGCCGGGCGGCGCGGCCGTCGCCACCATCACTCCCGATCTCGCGATCGCGAGCGTCGTGGCGCGTCGCGGTGGCGATCGCGCGGATGCCGGCGCAGCCACGCTCCCGAAGGGACACTACGTCCTCCGCGTCGGCGAGCTGCTCACCGATGTCGAGGCCGGCGCGCCGGCACGCGTTCCGTTCGACGTTCGTTGACGACGAGCGCTCTCGCGCACGCGCCGCACTTCACGAAGCACATTGCGAAGCACTTCGTGAGCCACACGGTGAGTATCGGGCCGACAGTGTCGCCACAAAGTTGGCCGATCGTCGACGGACCGAAGAGGGTCGGTGGGGAGAGGGACAGACGTCATGACCTCACGCCGCCACCTCATCTCGCGCCGCGGCCTCCTCGGCGGCGCGTCGTTGCTCGGCGTCGCGCTGCTCGCTTCTTCGCGTGCGCGCGCCGATTCGCTGCCCGGCGGCTTGCCGGCGCCCACCACCGTGCACCTCGGCTCGCGCGTCGTCCGCGTCGTGAGCGATGCGCGTGGCGTGACCGCGACCCTCGAGCTGGAGCACGCGCCATTCCCCGCGAGCGGCAGCGGCTACGGCGATCCGACGGTCCTCGTGTTCATCCCGCACCACCATCGCGTGGCCCGCGACGAGACCGTCTCCACGGTCGTGCACTTCCACGGGCACAACTCCACCGCCGAGCGCGCGATGGTCGCTCACCAGCTCCGCGAGCAGCTCTTCGAGAGCAAGCAGAACGCGATCCTCGTCGTTCCGCAGCTCGCGGTGAATGCGCCTGATTCGTCGGCCGGCAAGCTCGAGCTCCAAGGCGGCTTCTCGCGCATGCTCGGCGACGCGCTGCGCACGCTCGACGTCGCGACGGTGCGCAACGCGGCGGGTCTCGCCGCGCTCTCGCCGGACGCAGCGCTCGGGCGTGTCTGCATCTCGGCGCACTCCGGCGGCTATCACGCGGCGGCGTGTGCGCTGCGCAGCGGCGGCGTCACCATCCACGAGACGTATCTCTTCGACGCGCTCTATGCCGACGTCGACGTCTTCCGCGACTGGGTGATCGCGGGACACGGCAAGCCGATGGGCTCGCGGCACAAGCTCGTGTCGTATTTCACGGCCGGTCGCACCGAGGCGAACACGCACGCCATGTTCGCCGAGCTCGAACGCTCCGGTGTCGTCTGCGCGCACGAGCAGATCGAAGGCACGCTCTCGCGCGAAGAGCTGACGCGCGCCGAAGCGGTGAGCATTCGCACCGCACTTGCTCATGGCGCGGTTACCAGCGAGCTCAATAGCCTGCGCGACTGCCTCTACGCATCGGCACTACGCCGCAATCTGCGGAGCTCCTGGTTCGAAGCGAAGCACGGCGCACGGCCCCTCGAACGCCGCCGCTGAGGTTTCGTTGCGGTAAGCTCGCCCGCGATGGAGAGCTACGACATCTTGATCGTCGGCGCCGGTCCCGCCGGGCTGAGCGCCGCGCTGGTCCTGGGACGCTGTCGGCGGCGCGTCTGTGTCATCGACTCCGGGCACGGACGCAACGAGCGCGCTCACCACGCACACGGCATCTTCACGCGCGACGGCGCAACACCCGCCGAGCTGCGCCGAATGGGACGCGCGCAGCTCGAGCCCTACGACGTCACCGTTCACGACGACGAGGTCGTGGACATCGACGGACCGGACGGCCACTTCCTCGCCAAGACGCGCGGCGGACGGGTCCTCGAGGCCAAGAAGCTGCTGCTCGCGACCGGCATGCGCGACCGCATCCCGGATCGGCCCGGTTTTCAGGAGCTCTTCGGACGTGCCGTCCTCGTGTGTCCCTACTGCGACGGCTGGGAGAATCGCGACCGCCGCCTCGCCGCGTTCGCGCCTGCGAAGGCCGTTGCCGAGCTCGCGCTCGCGCTCCGCACCTGGAGCGACGACGTCACGTGCATCACGCCCGGTGAACGCCTCGGCGACGAAGACCGCGCGGCGCTCCTGCGGAACGGCGTCGTCATCCACGAGGACGACGTGCACCACCTCGAGGTCGACGGCGAAACGTTGAAAGGGATCGCGCTGACGTCGGGAGCGCGCATCGAGGCCGACGCCGTCTTCGTGAAGTTCGGCGAGGAGCAGGCCGCGCCGTTCGTCCTTCAGTTCGATTGCGAGCTGACCGACAACAACACCGTGTGCCCCGGGACGGGAGAGCGCGCCGGCGCGCCCGGCGTGTTCGTCGCCGGCGATGCGTCGCACGATCTCCAGCTCATCGCGATCGCGATCTCCGAAGGCGTGAAGGCGGCGTGCGCCATCAACACGGAGCTCCGCCAGGAAGCGCAGCTCTGAAGGAAGGACGGCACTGAAGGAAGCGCCGCGGCGAGCTCAGCGCGACGCGACCATCACTGACACGTACCGGCGGTGCATACGGCCGGCGCGACGCAGGCCTTGGCGCACATGCCGCAGTTCGCGTTGTCGGTCATGAGGTTCGACTCGCAACCGTTCGCCGCGTTCGCATCGCAGTTGCCGAAGCCGGCGCTGCACGCCGATCCGCAAGCTCCCGCCGCGCACGAAGCGGTGGAGTTCGCGGGGATGGGGCACACCGTGCACGCCGCACCGCACGCCGTCGCGTCGTTGTCGGCGACGCATTTGGTGCCGCAGAGATGCGTGGCCGCCGGGCACGCGTTGCCACAAGCGCCAGCCGCCGAGCACGTCGCGGTACCGCCAGTCGGAACCGGACAGACCGTACATGCCGCGCCGCACGCGGTGGGGTCACCCGGGGCGACGCACTTGCCGCCGCACGCGTGGTTCGGCGCCGTGCATTGGATCCCGCACGTGTCGGCCACGCACGTGGCGACGCCGCCCGCGGGAACCGGGCAAGGCGCGCAGGCGGCGCCGCAGAATGCGGGGTCCGTCGTGGCGACGCACTTGTCCGTGCAGGCCTTGAAGCCCGGCTTGCACGTGAAGCTGCACGTCGAGGCAGCGCACGCGGCGGTGCCGTTCGTGGGCACGGGGCACACGTTGGTGCAGGTACCGCAGTGGGTCGCGGTGCTCGTGGGATCGACGCACTCGGCGCCGCAGAGGAGAGGAGCGGTGCCGGTGCAGCCCGTCGTGCACTGGAAATTGGCGCCGTTCGGCGCGCAGAGCGGCGCCGCCGCTCCACACTTCGCGTTGCATGCGCCACAGCTCGTGGCCTTCGAGAGGTCGGTCTCGCAGCCGTCGGCGGCGGTCGCGTTGCAGTCCGCGTAGCCCTTGTCACATGCAGCGACGATGCACTTGCGACCCTGGCAACCCATGCTGCTGTGACCCGAGAGGCACGGCGTGCACGCGGGGTCGCCGCAGCCGTAGAGCGGGTCGGTGAGCGACACGCACGTGCCGAAGCACATCTGCTGCCCGACGGGGCAGTTCGCGGACGGCTTCTCGCCGGAGTCCGGATTGGTCGTCATGCCGGAGTCCGGGCCTTCCATGGGCGGCTCCTGCGTCGGCGCGGGCATCGCGCCGGGCTCGGGCAACACGCCGGCCTCGTCGGCAGTGACGAGCGTGCCGGGGTTGTTGTCCAGGATCGAATTGCAACCGAGGAAGGCAAAGGCAAGGACGCTGGAGGTGAGCAGCGCGCCGAGAATGGGACGCATCATTGGAAATTCCCTTGGAGCGTGAAGCCGCCGCCGTTGAGGCCGACGGTGGGTGCCGCTCGAAGCTTGCTGGCGCGCTCGCGCGACTCGGTGGTCTTGGGCGCGGTGAGGACCAAGATCAGACCGCCGGCGACGAAAGCGCCGCCCGCGATCGTCGCGATGGTGGCGATGTTGCCGCTCCGGATCGCGTCGTCGCGGAGGCTGACGCCGGCGGCATCGCACTGGTCGCCGACGCAATGGCTACGCGAATCGTTGCGCTTGCCGATGGAGGAGAGACCGAAGCCGGCGCCGATCCCGACACCGATCACGCCGGCGCCTGCGACGATCCAACCGACCGTGCGCTGCGCGGCGCCGTTCTGCTCGACGACCGGCGAGGGGAAATCGTTCGCCGGCGTCGTCGCCGTCGCGGGCGCTTCGGGCTGCGGGCCGATCGGGACCGGCGCGGCAGCGACGGCGCCAGGCGGGAGATCGCGCGGAACGGCGACGTGGGCGACCTTGCCCTCGGCGGTCGCGACGGTCGTCTCCCACGTGCCCTTGCCCGGCGCCGTCGCGGAGATGCGATGCGTTCCCGGGTCGACCGGGATCGGCGTGCCCCACGCAGCCGCGCCGACGGCGACGCCGTCACGCTTCACTTCGAGGCCGGCGGGCGCACCGACGACGTCGACGACGAGCTTCGGCAATCGCGGCTCGAGGGCCTGCGCGCGCTTGCGAGCGAGCTTCTCGCGATCGGCTTGGTTGGCGGCCTTCGACCCGGCGGCGACCTCGAGGAAGCCGGCCCAGGCCGACGTGATCTTGCCGAGGTGCTCGTTGCAATCGGCGAGGTTGAACTGCGTACCGAGGCCGGCATCGAGGCGCATGCTCTCTTCGAGCTTCGGGCATGCCTCCGCGAACTTGTTCTGCTGCATCAGCGTGCGCGCCTCGTAAAAGAGGCTCTGCGCGGCGGCCGGGTCGGTCTTCGGCGGATCGGCGGCGAGCGCCAGCTGCGGGAGAGCGACGAGAGCAAGGATGGGAAAGACATGAAGCTTCATTTGCGGTCCTCGAAGAGCTTCTGCTCTGCGTTGCTGGGAGCAGGTGCCGTCCAGGAGCTCGTGCGTGGCGGCGAAGGTGCGGCGGGGACAGGGACAGGGACGGGAGCAGGCACGGGCGCCGGCTTCGGCGCGACAGCGGCGGCGGTCGTGGTCGTGGACGCCGCGCTCGTGCGGGCTGCACCCGCGCGGGCGGCGGCCGCCTTGTCCTCGGCGTCGACCTTCGCGGCGATGTCGATCTGCTCGGCGGTGTTGGCCGCGGCGGCGGTCGGCGCGGCCGCGAGCTGCGGCAGGGCGCCGAGCGGCGGCGGCGGCACGACCAACGTCGGCGCCGCGTTCGCGGTGGCGACGCCGTTCGCCTGCCCTTGCGTGTAGAGTACACGACCACCGGCGGCGAGCACCGCGAAGGCGATCACGGCGGCGACCATCGCGAAGTTGCGGATGCGACGCCGGCGAACGGCATGCGCGCTCGAGGCGCGCTTCCGGACGAACGAGCCCTCGTCCTTCGACGTCACGGCCTCGTTCGATGCGCTGTTGTGCGTACGCGAGCGCGCCGCTTCGAGGATGCGCGCGATGGCGTCCGCGCGGCCCGTCGAGCCTTCGGGACCGAACGGCGCGAGGGCGAGCGCGAGCTCCGCGGTGTCGTTGAAGCGCTCGTCGGGATCGATGCGCAGGCAGCGAAGGATGACCGCGTCGAGCTCGTGCGGAACATCCGCCCGGAGCGACGAAGGCGGCTCGGGAGGACCGAGCGTCGCCGCGGCGTAGATGTCGAGGAACGTCTCGCCCTCGTGGGGGCACTTGTGCGTGAGCAGCTCGTAGAGCACCGCGCCGATGCCGTAGATGTCGGAGCGCGAGTCCGCCTTGCCGGCCGACTCCATCTGCTCGGGCGACATGTAGCGAGGCGAGCCCATGACCGTGTCGGGCTGCGTGAGCTTGGCGACGTCCTTCGACGCGAGAGGCGAGTCGGTCCGCGAGATGCCGAAGTCGATGAGCTTGACGCAGGGCATCCCGTCGGCGCCCTTGGTGAGGAAGAGGTTCGCGGGCTTCAGATCGCGATGGACGATCCCGAGGCCGTGGACCTCGGCGAGCGCTTCGCAGGCCTGGAGGACGTAATCGACGGCGTCCTCGACGGAGACCTCTTCGCCGGTCTCGACCATCGCGTCGAGGTCACGGCCGTCGAGATACTCCATCACCATGTACGGGGCGCCGTCGGCCATCGTGCCGACGTCCGAGACGCGCGCGACGTGCTCGCTCTTGAGCTGCGTGGCGGCGCGCGCCTCGCGGAGGAAGCGCTGCGCCATCCCGGGGAGCTCTCGGATCTGCGGCGAGACGACCTTGATGGCGACGGCCTGCTCGAGGACCACGTGGGTGGCGCGGTAGACGGACGCCATGCCGCCGCCCCCGAGGTAGCACTCGATGCGGTAACGGCCGTCGACCATGTCGCCGGGCGCGAGCAGCTTCGTGGTGGGCGCGGGCGCGGGAGCGCAATCTTCGGCGGGGGCGGCGGACATCGAGGAGCCTCGCCATCCAGCAATGCGAAGTCCGATCCAACGAACCTCGAGCACAGACCGCCGCGTATCGGGCCCTAAATTACGGCTCCTCCGTCAGCGCGAGCACAGAAGCGCCACAGCGCGACGCGCCGCACCGACCGGGATCCGAGCTCTCCCGACCCAGGGTCGTCAAACGACCCAGGGTCGGGAAACGACCCAGGGTCGGGAGGTGCGGCGCGATGTCGAGGTCGCTCAGGGCTTCGTGCCGACGACGCCCGGCTTGTGGGTCACGACGATGTGGCCGTGGCTCTTGTTGTCCGGGTAGCCGTAGCGAAACGCGATGGGCGCGTTCCCTTTGAACTTCTCGTGGAAGTCGTTCATGTCCTTGTTGTTCACCGTCCCGAACGGCTCCGCGTACTCGTACTGCCCGTAGTAGTCCTGCTCGAAGCCGTTCTTCTTCGCGATGCGCGGAGGCACGCCCGTCGTGTCCGAGATCATCCAGTCGGTGTGCGTCATCAGCCAGTCGCGGATGACCGAGAAGTTCGCGTCGTCCCAGAGCAGGTGACTCGCGGCCTTGGTCATCGCCGAGACCTTCGGCTTCGTGTCGAGGTACTTCATCAGCTGCGGATGCGCCTTCAGGTTGCCGTCCGACAGGTCGTACGCGACGTGGCGGAGGACGCGCACGGTGCTCTCGCCCTTCTTGCGGAAGCGGATCTCGGCGTTCGCGAACGGCCCGTTGCGCCCCTGCTTGCCGGCCTTCTCCGCCTTCGCGATGTCGGCATCGGTCAGGTAGTGCAGCGAGCCGTCGTCGTTGAAGTCGAAGTAGCGGTACGTGATCGGCTCGAAGCCGTGGATGGCCATCGCGGCCAGCGTGAATGCCGCCTCGCCGGGCACGGCGCCGTGCGTCTCGATGTCGAGGTTGATGGTGCGGCTGTGCGCCTTCAGGAACAGCTTGCCGAGGTGCTCTCGCAGCGTGGCGAGCTCCTTCGTGAGGCGCGCGTTGTCGGTCTTCATGATGCCGCGGATGTCACCGGCGATCTCCAGCGAGATCGTCGTGAGCTCCGTCGCATCGGGAAACGTGGCGAGCGCGGTCACGAGGTCACCGCCGCCGAAGGGATACACCACCTGCGTCGGGAGGTTCGCAGGGCGGAGCTTCGCGAGGAACGGGCTCGCGACGTCGATCCACTCGCGCCTGTACTCCTCGTAGCCGCTCTTCAGCATGCCGCAGTGCGTATCGACCATCTTCTTGTCGACGCCGGCCGGGATGAACGAGTCGTCACCGGCGCAGGCTGCGACACGGAATGCCGCCTGGATCTCCTTCGTGAACTGGGTGCCCGCGAGCGGCTCGTCGGGCGCGGTCTGGGGAGCCTGCGCATCACTCGCGGCGACGGCCGCATCGCCGGTCGCCATACCCCCCTCGGGGGATGAAACGCTCGCGCTCGGTCGCGACAGCGACGGTGGCGTTTGCGATTGCGCACCCGTGGAAGGGTCGGGCGGCTGCGACCGACATGCGCTCGCGAGCACGACCACAGCAAGAAAACACAGGCGAGCGGGGCGGGGGATCTTCACGGTGGGCGAACTTTGCCAACGATGGGGCTACTTGCCAACCGCCGTGCGCGCGGGATAGGACACTTTCGCGGGGCAACCAGACCCGTGCCAAGGTTGGACCACGCATGCCCCTCACCGAGTACGAGCGCTATCTCCGCGTGCCGGAGCTCCTCAGCCTGCAGAAGCCGGAGGAGTCACGAACGCATGACGACGAGCTCCTCTTCCAGAGCGTTCACCAGATCGAGGAGATCTGGATGAAGGCCGCGGACGACGAGATCACCCGTCTCGTCCCCGCCATGGATCGCGACGAGCTCGAGGCCGCGCGCGCGGGTCTCCATCGCATCTATCTCATCGAGAAGCTGATGGGCGACCAGATGCGCCTCCTCGAGACGATGAGCCCGGTCGCGTATTTCGCGATCCGCAAGGGCCTCGGTCACGGGTCGGGCCTCGAGTCACCCGGCTTCAATCGGCTGCTCCGCAGCTCGAAGAAGGTGATCGACGGCTTCGAGCGCGCCTGCGTGCGTCACAAGGTGACGCCGGAGGATCTCGTCCGCGACCCGCAGGCGAACCGCCAGCTATGGGCCATCGCCGAGGTGATGATCGACGTCGACGAGGCCTTCCAGAGCTTCCGCTACCGGCATCTCGTGCTCGTGAAGCGCATCATCGGCGCCGGAACGCCCAGCCTGAAGGGCAATCCCATCGACCTGCTCGAGAACAACGCGAAGAAGATGTTCTTCCCGACGCTCTGGCGCGCGCGCGAGGCCCTCTTCAACGACTTCGTGCCCGGCGAGCTGAAGACATGAGCGGCGGCAACGGCGTGAATGGCATCGCCGCCGAGGCCGACCTCCTCGCCACGCGTCCGGATTTTCCGACGCTCGAGAAGGGCGTGCATCTCATCAGCCATTCGCTCGGCGCCGTGCCGCGCAAGGCCCGCGAGTACGTCAACACGTTCATGGACGAGTGGGAGAACGAGTCCATCAACGCGTGGGGCACCTGGCTGCCCAACGTTCGCGCGCTCGGCGATCTCATCGGCAGCGTGCTGAAGGTCGATCTCGGCACCGTCGCGATCCTTCCGAACGTGTCGACCGTGCAGTCGTTCGTTGCGTCGTGCTTCACCTTCAACGAGACGAGCGGTCGCTTCAAGGGCCGGAACAAGATCGTCTACGACGACGTGAATTTCTCGACCGTGCACTACGTCTGGCAAGAGCAGGCGAGGCGCGGCGCCGACATCCACATCGTCAAGTCGAAGGACGGCATCCACGCGCCCATCGACGAGCTGTGCGCCGCCATCGACGAGAAGACGCTGCTCGTCCCGATCAGCCACGTGCT
>JAXDMI010000865.1:0-3733 GCA_034666145.1 Myxococcales bacterium
GCTCTGGCGGAAGATGACCCGCCTGGGCATCGTCTACGACGCCCGCGGTTGATCGTGCATCGTGCACGTCGTGTGCACGGGATCCTCGCGCTGGTAAGGGCGTCAGCTGCGCATCGTCGTCGCGCGGAATATGGCCGCGCTTCAGTGTTGAATTGGAATCCTTCACATCTGAAACGGCGGTCGCCTTTGGAACGCCGCGAAGTGGCTGGATTTACGCTGTAGAACGGTGGCCCCAGGCTTGCTATGGGGCGGTCTCCGGTGCAGACCATCCTTCTCGTTGATGCCCCCGATGGCGACGCCTCGCTCCTGGCGAGTGCGCTTCGCGTGGAGGGCTTTCAGGTCCAGCTCGCCAGCTCGGCGAATGACGCGCGGACGGCGCTCACCGAGACGCCGGCCGCGCTGGTCCTCGTAGACCTCATGCTCCGGACGGACGGCGGCCCGAACGGGCTCGAGCTCGCACGCGAGATCAAGCTGACTCACCCGGCCACGCGTGTCCTCCTGACGAGCGCCTACTACCTCAGCGAGCGCCAGCTCGAGCGCGCCGATTGCGGTGTCAGCGGCTTCATCCCCAAGCCGTACGACGTCGTCGAGGTGGTGAGCTTCATCCGCGCGAAGGTCTCCGGCCCGCCGAGCTCACGCCGCCTCTGGCACGCCGAGGCCGCCTCGGGCGTCGTCGACGTCCGCGCCGACGCTTCCGCGCCGGTAGCCCCCCGCCCGGCCGCTGGCGAACGCGCGCGTCGCTAACGGACACGAAAGCAGCGAGCTCGATTGTTCTGATAATCGTGCGTGCTGCTTTAGCTGCTATGGCAGCGGGATGCGCGTAGACGCGTTCGACTATGCGTTGCCGAACGAGCTGATCGCGCAGTCGCCCGCGGCGGAGCGCGAGCAAGCGCGGCTGCTCGTGGTGCCGGCAGACGGCGCGCTCCAGCATTCGTCGATTGCGGATCTCGCCGAGCACGTGACGCCGGGAACGCTCATCGTCGTCAACGACACGAAGGTCTTTCCGGCGCGCATCCTCGGCACGAAGGAAGGCACCGGCGGCAAGAGCGAGGTGTTCCTCGTTCGCAAGCTGGACGACGCCGTCGACGACGCGGGCCGCGCGACGCAGCGCTGGCGTGCCCTCGCCCGCGCCTCGAAGGCGCTTCGGCCAGGGACGCGCATCGTGAAGGACGCGCTCGTGGTGGAGTTCGAAGGGAAGGCCGACGACGGCCTCTTCGAAGTGCGCCTCTCGACGCGCGACGGCTCGCCCGTCGACGAGGCGCGCACGAAGGCCGGGCAAGTCCCGCTTCCTCCGTACATCAAGCGTGACGTACGCCCCGAGGACCTCGAGCGCTACCAGACGGTGTTCGCGCGCGCCGAGGGTGCCGTCGCCGCGCCCACCGCCGGCCTCCATCTCACATCCGCGCTCATGAAGCGGCTCGAGTCGCGGGGGTGTGAGATCGCGACGTGCACTCTGCACGTAGGACTCGGCACCTTCCAGCCCGTCACGGTGGACGATCTCGACGACCACCCGATGCACTCCGAGTACTTCGAGGTGTCACGCGCGCTCGCGACGGCGATTGCGCGCGCGCGCGACCGGGCGGCGCCGGTGCTCGCGATCGGCACGACCGTGGTTCGCGCGCTCGAGTCGGCGCACGATCCCGAGCGCCCTGGACACGTACGCGCGTGCGCCGAGGACACGCGCATCCTCATCCAGCCCGGTCACACCTTCCGCATCGTCGACCGGCTGCTCACGAATTTCCACCTGCCAAAGTCCACGCTCCTCGCGCTCGTGTGCGCGTTTGCCGGCACCGAGCGCGTGCTCGACGTGTACGCAGCGGCGGTGAAGGAGCGCTATCGCTTCTTCTCCTACGGCGATGCGATGCTGCTCGACCGCACGGGTGCTCGCGTGGGCGCCGGACCATGAACCGACCATGACCTCACCGCGCACGCCAGGCTTCGGGTTCCGCGTCGTCGCCACCGACGGACATGCGAGAACCGCTATTTTTACGACTCCGCATGCCGATGTGGAGACGCCGACCTTCATGCCCGTCGGCACGCAAGGATGCGTGAAGGGTCTCACCCCAGACGAGGTGGCGCAGACCGGCGCGCAGATCGTCCTCGGCAACACGTACCACCTGTGGCTGCGTCCCGGCCCCGAAGTCATTGCCGGTCAGGGCGGTCTCCACGGCTTCACGAAATGGCCGCGCGCGATGCTCACCGACTCCGGCGGCTTCCAGGCGTTCTCGCTGGGCGCCGGCAGCGCGGGGAAAGATCCGCTCGTGAAGCTCGACGAGACGGGCTTCACGTTCCGCTCGCACCTCGACGGCTCGAAGCACGAGCTGACTCCGGAAGAGGCGGTCCGCGTCCAGGGCCTGCTCGGTGCGGACATCCAGATGCAGCTCGACGTCTGTCCGCCCGGCGAGTCGGAGCGACCGGTGGTCGAGGCGGCGGTGGAGCGCACGACGCGTTGGGCGCGCCGCGCACTCGCCGCGCCGCGGCCCGAACGCCAAGCGCTGTTCGGAATCGTGCAGGGTGCATGCTTCCCCGATTTGCGGCGCCGGCATGCCGAGGAGCTCGCGTCGATCGAGGTCGACGGTCGCGCCTTCGACGGGCTGGCGCTCGGCGGCTTCTCCGTCGGCGAGCCGATCCCGAAGATGTACGAGACGCTCCACGAGATGGCGCACGTCGTCGATCCCGAGCGACCGCGTTACCTGATGGGCGTCGGCACGCCCCGCGATCTCCTCGAGGCGATCGACGCAGGGATCGACATGTTCGACTGCGTGCTCCCCACCCGCAATGCGCGCAACGGTCAGGCGCTGACGCGCTTCGGTCGCGTCGTGGTCAAGCAGGCACAGTGGCGCGAGGACAAGCGGCCCATCGACGTCGAGTGCGCGTGCCCCTGCTGTCGCGGCGGCTACTCCCGCGCGTATCTGCGGCACCTCTACCTCGCTGGCGAGATGACGGTGCTTCGCCTGCTCAGCGTCCACAATCTCCATTGGTACGGCGAGCTCGTGAGCGGCGCGCGGGCCGCGATACGCGCAGGCACGTGGCCCGCGTACAAGGCGGCGACGCTCGCGCGGCTGGAAGAGGGCGAATGACGCTCGATCGCCGGCCTTTTACGGTCGCACGCCGTTTGGCGCTGGCGATCGAACCCAGGTACTCTGGGGACTTCGATGACGGAGGAGAAGAAGCAGATCGGACGCATTCTCCTCAAGCGCAAGCTCATCTCACAAGACGAGCTCGACAAGCAGCTCGAGAAGCAGAAGACCGCGCACGACGGCGTGCCCCTCGCGTCGCGCATCGCAGCGAGCGGCGCGGTGTCCGAGACCGACGTCCTCCGCGCGCTCTCCGAGCAGCTCGGTGTGCCCGGGATCGATCTGAACCAGATCGCCATCGCCATCGAGCACCTCGACCTCGTACCGCGCGAGGTCGCCGAGTCGAGCCGCATCCTACCGGTGCTCGCGCGGGACGATCGACTGTTCCTCGCGATGGCCAATCCGCGCGACAAGCGCGTCATCGACGAGCTCGAGTTCGTCACCGGTCGTCGCGTCTACCCGTACGTCGCGATCACGAGCACGCTCGAACGCACCATCCGCGCCGCGTACGACGCGAAGGAAGCCGGGCAAGCGCACTATGCCGGTCCGCAAGCTCCGGCCGCGGCGCTCGAGCGACTCGGTGTCGGCGCAGGCGCGAGCGGAAGCGCCGACGTCCACATGCAAGCGGGCGGCGGCGTGTCGAAGAGCGAGCGCGA
>JAXDMI010000866.1:0-11378 GCA_034666145.1 Myxococcales bacterium
AGCGCATCGGCATGCGCTTCGTCGAGCGGCGTGAGGCGAAGCGGAAAGCCTGTGTCGTCCGGCGCGCCCGCGGGATCGGCGAGAACGACGAGCGGCTCGTCGAAGCCCTCGACGTAGATCTCGAGGACGTGCGTGCTCGCGTCGATGGGCGCCGTCTCGAGCGGAAGGTGCGCTACCTCGCCGGCCACGGCTACCCACGCGAGGTAGCCGCGATCGCGTCGATCAGGACGCCTCGTCGTGATGACCGGTAAGAGAGCGCGCATGCTTCGAGCGGGGCAAGGCACGCGGCCCCAGCCAGAGGATCAAGGAGACCATGGTACGGGCCCGCTTGGCCAACGGACCGCGAGCGCGAGCGTTCGAGCGTGGCGTCGATGTGCGCACGGGGACACAAAACGACGCGGCCCGTCATCGACGAGCGCGAGCTGATCGCTGAATGCCCTCGTTCGTAGGTACTTCGGCAAGGTGCCGCAGTGGCATGCGTCATGCTGATTCGGATACTCGTGGAAGGGCGACCCTCGAGATGCGACTGCTCATTGTCGAAGACGATCAAGACGGACGCGAGATGCTCACGGAGCTCTTTCGCATGCATGCGTGGGACGTGATGCCCGTGCCGGGCACCGCGGAGGCCATGGTCGAGCTGCGGGCCGGAGGCTTCGACGTCGTGATCAGTGACGAGAACCTCGCCGGCGCCAGCGGCTCGGCGATGCTCCGCGAAGCCTCGGAGGAAGGCCTTCTCCAGGACGTGGGCGCGTTGATGTACACGGCGGAGCCCGGGCAGCTCGACGTGCCACTCGGCGTGCGCGTGCTCAAGAAGCCGCTCGGCATCGCGCGCCTTCTCGACGAGGTCACCGCCGCGGCCTCGGCGACGGAGGCACCAGGCTCGGGCGAACGCGTCAAGGCCAAGCCGAAGCCCCGCGGGCCGGTGGAGCTGGTGCTCTACGTGAGCGACTCGGCGCAATCACGACGGGCTCTGCGCGCGATGCAGCACGCCCTCGACGGCATGAACCTCTCACGCGTGAAGGTGATCATACGGAACATCGAGCGCGAGCCGCTGGAGTCGAACGACGACGCGATCGCGGTCACGCCGGTCCTGATCAAGAATCATCCTGGCGAGCAGGAGCGCTTCGTCGGCAACCTGGACTCCGCGCATTCGCTTGCGGCGCTCATCCACGATCTCGAGTCCTGTTCCCCGCCGTCGAGCCGGCAAGCGTGAGCCGCTCAGCGGAGCCGACTCGGACCGCGCGCGCCGACCTCGCTCGCGGGCGGCGCGTCCTCGACCACCGCCACTGCCGCGACACGGACGGACATGTCGACCGCGGCCGTGCGCAGGATGCGGTCGAGTCTCAGCGGGTCGACGACCCGCGTGAGCTGCACGTCGAAGCCCACGCGCTCGGCGGCGGCAGCGGAGAGACGCTCGGGCATGCGCGTCATGAGGATCATCAAGCGCGGTCGCCGGATCCCGAGCGCACGCGGCAAGAGCAGCGTGGCGCCGTCCCGCAAGAACGGCGCGGCAACGAGGACGTCGAAGTCGTGCGCGCAAGCGGCTGAGAATGCCTCGGCGCAGGAGGTCACGATGGTCACGTCGTGACCGAGGTCCTCGAGCGCGACGGCGAGCGGCACCGCGCACTCGCGCTCTTCGTCGCAGAGCAAGATGCTCGAGCCCCCGGAGGCCACGGTCGTTCGAGGAGCGCCCACGCTTCTCACGCACGCATTCCTCGGGCCATGCTCGCGTCTGACCTCACGCGTGGAAAACGACGACGCGCGTCGGCCGAGACGCTCGCCGCACCGCGCCGCGCATCGCGCGTGGGCCACACGACGCCATCACGCCACGGTCGAGCAAACCGGCAGAGCCGGACTCGGCCGCGTTCCCCGGGCGGGCGCGAGCAGCACGCCCGCGGCGCCGGGTTTGCAGCACGGCAGGCATGGAATCCTCGTCCAACGTCTCGTCCGCAAGCGATGCGGTCGCACGTCACGTCGCGCGTCCCCGTCGATCGCTCGGTCGCGTCGCGGCGGCGGGTGCGGCGCGCGGCTTCGCCGGCGGGCTCATCGCCACCGTCGCCATGTCGGCCGTCATGCTCGGCGCGCAGAAGGCTGGCCTCCTCGGCCGCATGCCGCCGCGCAGGATCACCGATGCGCTTCTCGGCGCGCTCGGGGTCCACCGCAAGACGCCCGAGCCCGCGCGACGCGCGCTCGCGACGATCAACCACTTCGCATTCGGCGGCGCGAGCGGTGCGCTGTTCGGTCTCGCGCACGCGGCGTGGCGCGTTCGCGTGTCGAACGCGTCCGGCGTTCGCGGTCATCGTGCTCCGCTCCTCGCGGGTCTCGCGTTCGGCACGGCGGTGTGGGCGGTGAGCTACGCCGGTTGGGTGCCTCGGCTCGGCATCATGCCGATGCCGCACCAAGATCGACCGGGACGTCCGATGACGATGGTCGTCGCCCACTGGGTCTTCGGCGCCGTCCTCGCGAAGATCGTGAGCGCCTGAAAACGCGGGGCCTCCGTGTCTTGACACTGCTCGGATGTTCAGTCACAGATCGACGCGTGGATCTCCTCGTCGTTCAGCTCAAGGCCGCCATCCGCCGACTCCTCGACACGAAGGGCGTGCGCGGTCGCGTGCTCGACAAGGTGAACCGCTATGGCGAGATCGTCATCGGTGTCATCCTCGAGAAACCAGCGCCCCCTCCGCACGTCGCGCATGCCGCGCTTCCTCCCGAGCATCCCAATGCGCGGCCGCAGCGTGACGCCGACATTGCGATGCCCGATGCCGCAGACGCGCGCGAGCCGCACGAGCCCGGGGAAGACGTCGCCAGGTGAGCCTCGAACGGCTACGATTCGCGGTGAGATGGCCGCCACCGAACGAGCGACACGCGCGCTCTACCGTCCGCTCGTCCTCGTCGTCGACGACGGGAAGCAGCACGTCACGCTGCTGCGGCTCGCGCTCATGCAGCGTGGCTATGCGGTGGTGGTCGTCCACACCGCCGAGGGCGCGCGAACGATGGTCCGCGAGCGTCCCGTCGATGCGGTGCTCGTCACGCTCGACCTCGCTGCCGCCACCGAGATCCTGCGCGACTTCGGCGAGACCAGGCCGAATGTCGCGATCGCCTTCGCCGCGCCCGGAGACGACGGCGCGGAGCGCGCGCTCTCCGCCGGCTTCGACATCGCGCTCGCGCGCCCCATCGACTTCGCCGAGCTCGATGCATCGCTCCGCGAGCGCATGAAGAAGCGGGTCAGCGGCACGCGCACGCGCGCAAACGTGGCAAAAGTGGCGAAGGTGGCGAAGGCGGCGAAGGTGCCAAGCGGGCGGTCCTGACCGTCAGGCTGCGACGCCCTTCAGCGGCAGCGTCACCGTGACCTTCGTTCCGCGATCGGGCTCGCTCTCCAGCGTGATGGTGCCGCCGTGTGCCGTTGCGAGCTCGCGCGTGATCCACAGCCCGAGCCCGAGCCCGGCGTAGTTTCGCTCCGAGACCGCGCGCTCGAACCGGCGGAAGACGCGCTCGTGGTCCTCGGCGGCGATGCCGATGCCCTGGTCCTGGCAGCTCACCACGATGTGCTCGCCGATCGCATCGCAGCGCACCGTGATCGGCTTCGACGAGCCGTATTTCATCGCGTTCGAGAGCAGGTTCGACACGACTTGCTCGAGCCGCTGCGCATCGAAGCGGCCGGAGCAGGGGAGTGGCGCGATGACGGTGAGCTCGCAGCCGGCACGGGCCGCGTCCTCCGTGAAGCGATCGCATGTGTCACGGACGAGCGCCGCCACGTCGACGTCCTCGAGGAGCAGCCCGATGCGGCCCTCCGCGACGCGGGAGACGTCGAGGAGGCCGTCGACGAGCCGCGCGAGGCGGAGCGCATGGCCGAACGTCTTGTCGAGACGCGCCGAGAAGCGCTCCGGCTCGGTGGCGACCGCGCCGCTGCTCATGGCGAGCCGGATGCTCTCGATCTGCAGCATGAGCGCGGCGAGCGGCGTTCGCAGCTCATGCCCGGCGACGGCCAGGAACTCGTCGCGCGCACGGATCGCGCGCTGCGCCGAACGGTAAGCGCGCGCATTCTCGATGGCAGTACCGGCACGCCGGCCGATCTCACACGCGAGCGCGAGGTCGTCGTCGTCGTACGTCCGTCGTGACTCCGACGACGCGAGCGTCAACGTGCCCTCGGCCCTTCCTCCGACGAGGATCGGCACGATCATGAGGGAGTGGAGACCGAGCTCCATCATGGCGCGATGGTGCGCGTCGCTCTTCGCGCCCGCGCGCATCATCTCGAGCGTCAGCTCGCGATAGAGCTCGGGGACGCCGGACCGCAGGACGCCGTACACACCGGAGATGCTGTTCGGATCCGGCGGGTACTTCGCGCGGAGCTCCGCCGCCATCTGCACCTTCGCGGGATCGGCATGGGCGACGGCGAGCGAGCGTCTCACGCCCTCCTCCACGAGATCGACACCGCACCAATCGGCCATCTCCGGAACGAGCGCCTCTGCGACTGCCTTGAGCGTCTCGGCGTAGTCGATGGAGCTCGCGAGGCGCGACGTCGCCTCCGCGAGGAAGCGCGCTGCCGTGCGCTGCTTCTGCTCCTGCGTCGCGTCGTACCAGATGTTCACCGCGAGCTCGGGGACGCCGTCGCCATCGAGGATGGCGTGCGCGCGGACGTTCGTCCACCACGTGCGACCGTCGGCGAGGTGGCGCACGCTGAGCAGCATCGGCTCCGGGCTCTCGCCCGCGAGGACACGGCGGCCCGGGAGCTGGTCGGGATCGAGCGGTCGGCCGTGCTCGTCCAAGATGGCGAAGCGCTCGATGATCTCCGAGCGCGGCGTCGCCAGCATCGTCTCGGCGTCTGCGAACCCGCAGATGTGCGCGGCGGCGTCGTTCACGTAGAGGAGACGCCCGTCTGCGTCCTGGATGGTCACGCCATCGGCGAGCCCAGCCAAGACGAGGTCCGCGCGCACGAGGACGTCGCGATACTTCTCGCCCGCGAGGAGCGCGGAACCGCGTGCGGGTACGTTACGCGACGAGCGGTGCGCCGTGCTCATGACACTCCGACAAACATGCCACCGCTGCTTCCGGATGTCGCGCATGAATGCGCCTGAAGGAGGTGTGGCGATCTTGCGGAATCCAGCGCCTGCGTGGCGGATCGACACAAAGTCGACGGCATTTTTACGTGGTTTCCGAACGTCGACGGCGGGCACTCTCGTTGCTCTCGGACAAACCTCGTGCTGCCTCTCGTGGCTGTGTCCGGAGCCGAGTGCGTCGAGGCCCTGACCCTCGACGGCTTCACCGTCCGCTCGAGGTCGGACAGGACCATCGTCCTGGAGCGCGACGCGCGGGTGGTCGCCGTCCCCGACGTCTCGATGCTGAACCCCGAGGAGCTCGAGGCGCTGCTCGTCGACGCGGGCATCGCCTACGACGACTTCCTCGATCTGCTGTCCGAGACGCCGACCGAACGAGACGTGCTGAGGCCGACCTCGGGCATCCGCCGCTCCAACGCCGGCACCCCACGTTGACTCGCGTCTGACTGGTCGCCGAGCTCGTCCGGTCAGCGGCTCACGAGGAGCGCGACCGGCAGCTGCGCGAAGAGCTTCGCCGCCTTCATGCTGTCGCCTTCGACGACGTGCGTCGCGCCGGTCAGCGCATCGCGCCACTCGCCGCGCGGGATGGGCAGCTCGCGCTGGCCCCACACATCGTCGATCGCGAACGGCGCCCTTCCACCCGTCACGTGATGCGGCCGGCGCGTGACCACCGCCACCACCGAGCCCTCCGCATGGTTGCGCGCGAACGCGAAGACGTCGTCGCCCGCGTCGATCGGGACGTAGTCGCCCTCGAGGAACGTCTTCGGCCTTTCGCGTCGCAGGTGGAGGCCGGCGCGGAGGACATGGAGCTTCACGCGTCCGTCGCGGTACGAAGCGAGCAGCTCCTTGGGTGAAACGCCCTCGAGCGATCGCAGCGCGCGACGCCGCTCCTCGTAGTCCACAGCGAGTCGGTTGTCGGGATCGACGAGGCTGAGATCCCAGAGCTCGCTGCCCTGGTACGTGTCGGGGATACCGGGTGACGCGAGCTTCAGCACCACCTGGCCGAGGCTGTTCGAAACGCCGTAGGGCGCAATCGCGTCGGCCGCGGTCTCGATCGCCGTCTCGAACGCCTCGGCCGCGAACATCCCGGTGATGTACGCCTTCAGCGCGCCTTCGTACGCCTCGTCAGGTGCGAGCCAGCTCGTTCGCTGCTTGGCCTCGCGCGCCGCCTTCACCGCGTACTCGACCAGGCGCGTGATGAACGTGTCCGTACCGCCGCACAGCGGATACGCGCCGAGCGCGGTCTGGAAGAACAGGAGCTGGTCGGTGACGCTCGGCGCCGTCTCCTCCTCCGGGTTGCCCGGCGTGGTGACGTGGGTGGTGCCGATGGCGAGCCACTCGTGCGCCCACTTCACCCACGTCTCGGGGATCTCGCTGAGCACGGCGAGGCGCGCGCGCACGTCCTCGCCGCGCTTCGTATCGTGCGTCGACGTCGCCGTCATGGTGCGCGGCCACTTCGCGCGCCGTGCCGCATTCGCGGCGTGCAGCTCGCCCGCCGTCGTGCCGAAGCGCTCGGGCGCGCCGCCCACCTCGTTCAGCGCGACGAAGCGCACGTACGTGTAGAACGCCGTGTCCTCGACGCTCTTCGCCGTCACGGGACCCGTGATCTGCTGGAAGCGCATCGCGAACTGAACGCGCGCGGCGCGATCGTCGTCGTCGTCGAGCGGTGCATGCGCGAGCAAGAGCACGTCGCGGAGGAACTCGAAGACCGACGGCGCCACCTCCGGGTTGCGCTGCCGCGCAAGACGCGTGGCCCGGCGGATGATGTGCTCGTCGTTGGGCTCGCGGCTCCCGTCCGGACGAATATATGTACGATACACGGGAAACGCGGCGATGGTCTCGGCCACGGCGCGATGCAGCATGGGCAACGTGAAGTCGCGCGAGCGCCGGTTGCACATGGCGATGCGCTCGAGACGCTGCGAGAGCATGTGGATCTCGCTCGACAGGCTGGAGCGCATGGTGGCGCGCTTCGCGTCCCGCGCGTGCTCGTGGAACGAGCGCGCATCGCCGGTGAGCTCGTGCCAGACCTTGGTGATCGCCTTCTCGGCCGCGCGATCGACGAACAGGCCCGAGGCCTGGACGAGGAAGTCGTAGCCGGTGGTCCCTTCGATGGCCCAGCGCTCGGGCAGCACCTCACCCGGGGCCAGGATCTTCTCGGCGACGAGGTACATCTCGCGGCGGCTCTTCGCATCGGCCCCGTCACCCGCGTTCTGGATGGATCGGCGCAGCTTCGTGAAGTACTCGTCCGGATCGTAGAGGCCGTCGGTGTGATCGAGCCGGACGCCTTGGATGCGTCCCTCGCCGACGTAGCGGAGGAGCAGCTCGTGGGTGTCGGCGAAGACCGCGGCGTCTTCCATGCGGATGGCGGCGAGGTCGTTCACGTCGAAGAAGCGGCGGTAGTTGATCTCCTCTGTGGCGACGCGCCAGAACGCGAGGCGATAGCTCTGCTCCATGAGGATGCGATCGAGCTCGTCGAAGCTCTGGGCATCGCCGGCGATGCCGTTCGCGAGCTTCACCTCGTCGTCGATGGCGCGGGCGACGGCTTCGTCCTCGGCGAGCGCGCCGAGACGGCGCTTGAGGATCTCCTTCTCGCGTGCGCGCTCACGCTGGCGCTCGGGGAGGGTCTCGGTGCGTGAAGGGAGGTTCTTGAGACCGGTGACGATGCTCGCGAGCTCGTGGCGCCGCGGATCGTCGTCGGGCACGTCGAGCTTCGCGACGGAGCGCTCGAGGAGCGGCCACATGCTGCGCGGGTTGGCCGGTAGGCGGCGCTCCCAGTAGCGAATGAAGAACGCGCCGCCGTTTCGCTCCAGCTGGAGCTCGCCCTTCTCGAGCACCTCGCCGAACTGCGCGCCGAGCACGGGGAGCAGCACCTTGTTACGAAGTGCCTCCTTTTGCGGGTTCCACTCGATGTCGAAGTGATCCGCGAACAGCGACGACGGACCGTTCTCCAGGACGTCGACCCACCACGCATTCTGCGTCGACGCCGCCATGTGGTTCGGGACGAAATCGACGATGTGCCCCATGTCCCTCGACGCGAGCGTCTCGGTCCAGTCGAGGTAGTCGCGCTCGGTGCCGAGCTCGGGGTTGAGCGTCTTCGGATCGACGAGGTTGTAGCCGTGCGTGCTGCCGGGCTCGGCCTTCATGTACGGCGACGCGTACGCATGCGAAATCCCGAGCTCGTCGAGGTAGTCGACGACCGCGCGCGCGTCCTGGAACCCGAAGTGCGCATGGAACTGCAGCCGATACGTCGCGGTGATGGTCTTCATGGGATGCTCTGCGTCGTCGGTCGCGTCAGCGCGTCAGCGCTCGACGAAGTGGATGAAGAGCTTCATCGAGCGCGCGGCGATCTCGGTCTTCTCGCCCTGCGCGACGTGCTCGTGCGCGTTGTCGTTGTTCGTGTCCGCGAGGAGCTGCCACTTGCCGTTCGCCGAAGTGCCGCGCGGCAGCGTGTACGGCAGTGGATTCTCGGAGCCGTTGCACACGAGGAAGAAGTCGTCGTCGACCACGAGGTTGCCCTCGTCGTCCACGTCGTCGATCCCCTGGCCCGCGAGGAAGAGACCGACCGTCGCGGTGTTCGGGTTGTTCCAGTCCTGGTCGTTCATTTCCGCGCCGTCGTGCCGGTACCACATGATGTCGCGCACGTCGGTGCCGCGGATGCGTCGGCCGCGGAAGAACTTCGCGCGATGGAGCGCGGGATGATCGCGGCGGAGCGCGATGAGCCGCTTCGTGAACTCGAGGAGCGACCTGCGCTCGTCGTCGAGGTTCCAGTCGTACCAGGAGATCTCGTTGTCCTGGCAGTACGCGTTGTTGTTGCCGTTCTGCGTGCGCGCGATCTCGTCCCCGCCACAGATCATCGGCGTGCCCTGCGACAGCAGGAGCGTTGCCATGAGGTTGCGCATCTGTCGGGCGCGCAGCTTCTTGATCGCGGGATCGTCGGTGGGCCCCTCGACGCCGCAGTTCCACGAGTCGTTGTTGTCGGTGCCGTCGCGGTTGTTCTCGCCGTTCGCCTCGTTGTGCTTGTCGTTGTACGAGACGAGATCCGCGAGCGTGAAACCGTCGTGCGCGACGATGAAGTTGACGCTCGCGAACGGCGCGCGCCCGTTCGACGCGTAGAGATCGCTCGACCCCGTGAGGCGATACCCGAGCTCGCCGGTGTTGCGACCGAGGCCGCGCCAGAACGAACGGATCGCGTCGCGGTACTTGCCGTTCCACTCCGCCCAGCCCGTCGGGAAGTTGCCGACCTGGTAGCCGCCTTCGCCGACGTCCCACGGCTCGGCGATGAGCTTCACCCGGCTGATGACCGGGTCCTGCCGGATGATGGTGAAGAAGCTCGAGAGCTGATCGACCTCGTGGAGCGATCGCGCGAGGGTGGACGCGAGATCGAAGCGGAAGCCGTCGACGTGCATCTCCGTGATCCAGTAACGGAGAGAGTCCATGATCAGCTGCAGCGTCTGCGGATGGCGGACGTTGAGCGTGTTGCCGGTGCCCGTGTAGTCGAAGTAGTGACGCGGGTCGTCGCCGACGAGGCGGTAGTACGTCGGGTTGTCGATGCCCTTGAAGCTGATGGTCGGCCCGAGGTGATTGCCTTCGGCGGTGTGGTTGTAGACGACGTCGAGGATCACCTCGATGCCTGCCGCATGGAGCGCCTTCACCATGTGCTTGAACTCGACGACGCCGCTGCCGGGCATGTCGACGGTGCGGTAACGAACGTCGGGCGCGAAGAACGCGATCGAGTTGTAGCCCCAGTAATTGCGTTTGTTCTGATCGAGGAGATGCTTGTCGTCGACGAAGCCGTGCACGGGGAGGAGCTCGACGGCGGTGATCCCGAGCTCCGTCAGGTATCGGATCATCGGCGGGCTCGCGAGCGCCGCGTACTTTCCGCGCAGCTCGGGGGCGATCTCTGGATGACGCGCGGTCGCGCCCTTCACGTGCACTTCGTAGAACACCGACTTGTGGAACGGGATGTCGGGCGGCGCGTCGTTGCCCCAGTCGAACGACGGATCGATCACCACGCCGCGCGGAACGCCACGCGAGTCGCGGTCGCTTCGTTCGAGATCGCCCGCCGGGCTTCCGAGGTCGTACGCGAAGAGGCCTTCGCTCCACGCCTCGGGACGATCGAGCGCCTTGGCGTAGGGATCGAGGAGCAGGTTGTTCGGATTGAAGCGAAGGCCTCGCTCCGGCTCGTAGGGGCCACCGACGCGATAGCCGTACATCTGGCCCGGCTTGAGGCTCGGCACGTAGCAGTGCCACACGAAGCCGGTGCGCTCGCGAACCGGGATGCGCGTCTCCTGGCCGCTCTTACCGACGAGGCACAGCTCGACGCCGCTCGCGTGCTCGGAATAGAGCGCGAAGTTGACGCCCCTGCCGTCCCACGTGGCACCGAGTGGATAGGGTTTGCCGGGGAGCGATCGCATGTTGGGCGGCGCCGTCGAAGCACGGGCCGTGCCCTCGCTCGTCGGATCGCGTCCTCGCCATCGAGCCACACCTCCTTGACGGGTTCACTCCCCGACAAGAGGCGCTGTTGCACGGCAACGCCCCATCGGGGCAAGGTGCCACGCTCGTGCTCCGTTACCGAAGCGTAATGCTCCTCGCGGCGATCGGTAAAAATCGGCGAGCTCGAGCAACCCCGCATCCTCGATCGGTAACGAAGCGAGCGGTACGTCGCGTGCAACCGGCGACGGCGAGCTCGTCGAGCTCGTTCGAGAGAGCTTCGCCCATGATCCACAGCATCGAGAGAGCCACACTCGTCGAGACACTCCTCAACACGCTCGAGGCCGAGCGCTACGTGCGCGGGCCGCTCCTCGCCACCATCGTCGACGAGCTCTCCGCGGATGCGGGACTCGAGATCGCAGCTGCGGCAGCCCGCGCGATCCTCGATGGGCTCCGGTCGGGTGGCCTCGTCGAATCGGACTTCGCCGCTCGCGTGAGCGCGCTCCGCGACCTGGTCCAGGCACTCAGCGCTCCGCCGGAGTCCGGCGAGGTACTCATCGACGCAGCGCTCTCACGCGCCGTGCCCCGTCACGCCGCTCTCGTCCTCGTGTCTGCGGCCGCGACCGCGGCCTGATCGCGGCACTACCGGTGTGCCTGCCATGAGGCGAGCCCCTGGCGCTCATCCCGACGCCGCCGGCACGACGTTCGTCGCGTGGACCACCGTCGCACACGCCGTGGAGGTTCGCCTCTTCGCCGAAGACGGTCGTGCATTACGCACCGAGCCTCTCGAGGCGCGCGGTGAAGGATGGTTCGAGCAGCACCTCGACGGCGTGAAAGAAGGTGCGCTCTACAAGTTCGTGCTGGACGGCGACGAGACGCCCGACCCGTATGCGC
>JAXDMI010000867.1:0-3107 GCA_034666145.1 Myxococcales bacterium
GCGCGCTCAGATGTCGGTCATGAGCGTCGTGACGACGTAGTCGGCCGCGAAGATGGCGACGATGCTCGCGACGACCGCCTTCGCGGTGGCCTCGCCGACGCCGCGGGCGCCGCCGGAGGCGAAGAAGCCCTTCTTGCAACAGATGGTGCTGACGATCACTCCGAAGAGCGCCGCCTTCACGACCAGCATCCGGATGTCGGCCCACTTCACGAAGGTCTGGACCTTGTCGAAGAAGATCCCGGGATCGATCTGCTGCCAGATCACGGCCACGATCCACGCGCCGAACATGCCGGCGATGCCGAAGCAGATGGCGAGCAGCGGCAGGACGATGGTGGTGGCGAGCACGCGCGGAACGACGAGGTACTGCACCGGGCTCACGCCCATGGTGGTGATGGCGTCGATCTGCTCGGTGACGCGCATGTTGCCGAGCTCGCTCGCCATGGTGCTGCCCGCGCGGGCGGTGACGACGACGGCGGCGAGCACGGGCGCGAGCTCACGCGCGAGCGCCAGGGCAACGACGCCGCCCACCATGCCTTCGGCGGAGAACTGCCGGAAGCCGACGATGGTGCTCACCGTGAAGGCCATGCCCGTGAACATCCCGACCAGACCGGAGATGAACAGGGACCCGGCACCGATGAACTCGACGGCGATCATGAGCTGCGCGATCCGAAACGGCGGTCGCACGAGCCACGTCAGCGCCTGGCCGAAGAGCAGGACCGTGGCCCCGAGATCGTCGAGCAAGCTCAGCGCGGGGTCGATGACGTAGTCGAGCACGCCGAAGAGGAATTTTCCCTTCGGTGCGATCGCTTCGCCCTCTGCCGTCGTGTTCGCCAAAACGCCTGCAGTCTAGCGCGTTTCGTGCCGAAAAACGGGGCTTACGGCTCGCGGTAGAAGCGCGGGACGCGGCGGGAGATCGACGTCAGGACTTCCCACGCGATGGTGCCGCCGTGTGCCGCGATCTCGTCCGCGGTGATGGCGTCCTTGCCGTGCACGCCTTCTTGCGCGCCCAGGACCACCACCTCGTCGCCGAGACACGAGCCCGGGATGTCCGTCACGTCGATCATCGACATGTCCATCGACACCGCACCGACCACCGGCGCGCGGCGGCCGCGCACGAGGACGTGACCGCGGTTCGAGAGATGACGCGATAGGCCGTCGGCATAGCCCATCGGGATGGTGGCGATGCGTGACGTGCGCTTCGTGCGGTAGAGCGCGCCATAGCCGACGCTCTCGCCGGCCTCGAGCGTGCGGACGTCGACGACCTCGCTGCGCACGCGCATGGCGGCGCGCAGCTCGTTCTTGCCCGCGAGCACCGGCGACACGCCGAAGATGGCGATGCCCGGTCGAACGGCATCGAACACCGCGTCGCCGCGGAGCAGCGCGGCGCTGTTGGCGGCATGACGGATCGTGCGGTCGTCGATGGCGCCCGCCTTTTTCAGGCGTCTCGTGGCCTCTTCGAAGAGCGCGACTTGCTCGGCGGTGAATCCCGAGGCGCGGGGTCCGCGCCCTTCGCGCGGGTCGGGTAGCGACAGCGTGGATTCCTCGGCGTCGGCGCACGCGAGGTGCGTCATGAGGCCGGTGATCCGAACCTCGGGAAAGTGGGCGAGCTTCTCCGCGAACGTCTCGAGGTCGGCCATGCGGACGCCGAGACGCGCCATGCCGGTGTCGACCTTGAGATGCGCGACCGTCGGTCGACCCATCGCGCGTGCGGCGCGAGCGAGGCCCTCGTTCTGCGAGAGGTCGTAGACGACGGGCACGACGTCGCGCGAGGCGATCTCTTCGCACGCGCCACGTGAGCTCGCGTTGAAGCCGCCCATGACGAGGATGGGCGCGTGGATGCCAGCATCGCGGAGCTCGATCGCCTCTTCGAGGAGCGCAACGCAGAAGCCCTCCGCGCCGGCTCGCTCGAGCGTGCGTGCGACGGCGGGTGCGCCGTGACCGTAGCCGTCGGCCTTGAGCACCGGCCAGACCTGAGCGCCGCCGGCGTCCTTGGCGTGACGCGCGACCACGCGGAGGTTGTGACGCAGCGCCGCGAGGTTGACCTCGGCGCGCGTGGGACGCATGGCATCGGCGGGAGCAGCGCGGCGCGGCTTGAGCACGCGAACGCTGTCGTGCGGGCCCACGCTCGAAGCGACGTCGGCCTGGCGACGGCTCGGGCTCGACGGCGGAGCGGGCGGGGGGTCCGGGGGGATGGTCGCGTTCACGGCTTCACGAGCTCTCGGGTCCATCTTGATGCGCGGTCCTCGTGGTGGGAACGCTCGCGAGCGATCGAGCTATTCTCCCCATCGCATAGAGGCGTCAAGGCGGGAAAGAATTCGACGTGATTCCGGCGACCTTCGCCTCTTCCTGGTGGACTGGCTTCTCGAGCTCTTCGACCGCGAATTGCAGGCGATAGAGGCGGGCGTAGACGCCTCCCTTGGCAAGGAGCTCGTCGTGCGAGCCGGTCTCGATGACGCGACCGCGATGGAACACGACGATGCGATCGACGGCGCGGATGGTGGAGAGCCGGTGCGCGATGACGAGGGCGGTACGGCCTTCCATGACGGCCTCGAGCGCGGCCTGGAGCCGTGACTCGGTGTCGGAGTCGATGCTCGCGGTTGCCTCGTCGAGGATGAGCAGCGGCGTATCCTTGTAGAGTGCACGTGCAAACGCGAGCAGCTGGCGCTCACCGGCGCTGAAGTTCGCGCCGCGGTCGTCGACGCGGGCCTCGAGGCCACCGGGACGACGGAGGAACAGATCGAGCGCACCGACGCGCGCGAGCGCCTGCTCGACGCGCTTCATGTCCGGCGTGTCGTCGCTCATCGCGACGTTGGTGGCGACGGTGCCTGCGAAGAGGAAGACGTCCTGCGGCACCACCGAGAAGAGATCGCGCAGCTCGCGACGGTCGTACGACGCGATGTCCTTGCCGAGGACGCGGGCATGCCCGCGATCGAGCTCGTAGAGCCGCAAGAGGAGGCTCGTCACCGTGGTCTTGCCGGCACCGGTGGCGCCGACGAGGGCGACGCGCTCGCCCTTCTTCACCGTGAACGAGACGTCGCGCAGGACGGGGACGCCCTTCTTGTACGAGAACGTGACGTCGTCGAGCGCGACCGCCTCGTTCTCCACCG
>JAXDMI010000868.1:0-9350 GCA_034666145.1 Myxococcales bacterium
CATCGTCGGACGATGACCGTCGTGGCATCTTCGCACTGCCGCTCGGATGGACGCTCGGTCTCGTCGCCCCGCCCGAGGATCTCGTGCGCGAGGACGGCAGCGCCACGTACTGGGCGACAGGCAAAGCGATCCGGCAGGCGCTCCGGGCCGATCCAAACACGCTCGAGATGCTCTTCGTCGAAAGCGCGGAGGCGCGCGACCCGATCGGTGGGTGGATCCTCGAGGCCCGCGATGCGTTCGTCTCCACCGAGATCCACGGAAGCTTCGGTCGATACGCGCTCGGTCAGCTGCGGCGTCTCGAGCAGGCGCAGCGGCTCGCGGAGCACCGTGCGACCGTGCTCGAATGGCTTCGTGCCGATGACGCGCCCGCCCTGGACGACGTCGCGTCGCGGCTTGCGGCGCTGTCGCCACGCGCGGCTCCGTCTCCGGCCGACGCGATCCACCAGGCGAAGCAGTACGTGAAGCAGCTCTATCGATCGCTCTTCGATCAGGGGCTGCTCGAGAGTGCCGATTTTTCAGCCCTCGTTCGCTTCGCGCGCGACGGCGCTGCGGAGCTCGAGCTGCCGCGCGAGCTTCGTCCGAAGAACGCGTACAACCTCGTTCGCCTCATCGCGACCGCGACGGTGTGGCTGCGGGAGGGCGCTCCGACCTTCGCCGTCACTGGTGCGCTCCGCGATCGATTGCTCGCCATCAAGCGCGGCCAGGTAGCTCTCGATGACGTCATCGCGGAGGCCGAGTCGATGGCCGCCGAGCTCGAGGCGGCGCGCGCGGTCTCGAAGCTGCCGGAGCGCCCCGACGTCGCTCGCGCGGATGCGCTGATGAGGAAGATCGGCGAAGAGATCGCGCGGAGATCCGTCATGCGCGTGCCCGGACCGTTCGGCGCCGAAGCGCCGCCCTCCCCCGACGTAGTGTGGAGCGACTGACTCATGGCTCAGACGGACGAGCACGTGCTCACGGAGCAGCAGCGGGGCGTTGCCGACCGCGTCATCGGGGAGGAAGCGGCGCGGCGCGAGCACGTCGTCGTCTATCTCAGCGGGGCGCACGCCTACGGATTTCCTTCGCCCGACAGCGATCTCGATCTCAAGTCGATCCACATCGAGCCCACACGGTCGCTGCTCGGCTTCGAGCCGCCGGTCCTCACGTTCGATCGCGCCGAGGTGATCGAGGGCGTCGAGATCGATTACACGTCGAACGAGCTCGCCAATGCGCTCGCGGGGATCCTCGACGGGAATGGAAATTTCTTGGAGCGCGTGCTCGGACGCACCACGTTCACCACCTCGCCGGTCCTCGAAGAGCTGCGGCCGCTCGTGCGCGCGTCGCTCAGTCGTCGCGTGTACAAGCACTATCGTGGGTTCGCGGCGAGCCAGCTGCGCTTCCTCGAGCGCGATCCCATCGTCAAGAAGGTGCTCTACGTCCTTCGTACCGCGCTCACCGGCACGTACCTCCTCGAGACCGGCGAGCTCGAGACCGACGTGACCCGCCTCCTCGATGGGCACGGGTTCAGCGATGCTCACGCGCTCGTCGAGGCCAAGCGTGCCGGTGAACGCACCGCCGCCGATCCGCAGCTCCTCGACGTGTGGCGCCCCCGGCTTGCCGCGGCGTTGAAGCGTCTCGACGCCGCGCTCGCACGCAGCGTCCTCCCCGCAGAGCCGTCGAACGTGGCCGCCCTCGAGGCGTGGCTCGTGGATACGCGGCGCTCGCGTCTCAAGTGAGTCCGCGGCCCTCCGGGGCCAAGCAGGCCTTGCGCGCGGGCATTTCCAGGGTCAAACTCGCGTCACTCATGGGTGCGTTACGAGCTCGGTCCTTCCTTTTTCCCGCCGTTGCGCGCGCTGCGCTCGCAGGGGCCGCGCTCGTCGCTTGCGGTGCGTCCGCGGGACCGGAGTCGAAAGACCCGACCACGCCCGAGGTGCCCGGGCCTCCGGGGCCGACGGCGACCGCGCCCGCCGCTCCGCCCGCGCCCGCACCCATCGCGACGCCGCCGAGTGGACTGCTCATCGGCGCGACGCCGTACGAAGGCGGCGTCGAGGTCCGCGTCTGGGCACCCAACGCGAAGGCCGTCGCTGTTGCCGGCGAGATCGCGGGCGCCGGAGCGGCGCGTCGCGCGCTCGCGCCGGAAGCGGGCACGGGCATGTTCGATGCGCGCATCGACGGCGCGCACGCCGGACAGCGCTACCACTTCGTGATCACGGCGCAGGACGGCAGCGAGGTCACACGCGTCGATCCGCGCGCGCGCATGACCGACGGCAACGAATCGGTGGTCGTCGACCCGCGCACGTACGCGTGGAAGTCGAAGCCGTTCACGCCTCCGGCGCGCGATGCGTCGGTGGTGTACGAGCTGCACGTCGGTAGCTTCAACGCGCCGAACGGCATGAGCACGGGCTCGTTCACGACCGCCATCGACAAGCTCGATGCGCTCGTCGACCTCGGGATCAACGCCGTCGAGCTCATGCCGGTCAACGGCCACGGCGGAAACGGCTGGGGCTACGGCCCGCAACAGTGGTTCGCGCCGCAGCCCTCCTACGGCGCCCCGGACGAGCTGCGCCACTTCGTCGACGAGGCGCACGCGCGCGGGATCGCCGTCCTGCTCGACGTCGTCTTCAACCACTACGACGGCTACAACCAGGCGCCCCTTCGCTGCTTCGACGGAACGTGTCCGGGAACGAGCGCGGGCATCTACTTCTTCGAGCAGGATCCGTATCGCAAGACGCCGTGGGGCCCTCGCCCCGCCTTCTCGAAGAAGGAGGTCGCCGACTTCTTCGCGGACAACGTCTTCGCGTGGACCACCGAGTATCGCATCGACGGCTTCCGTCACGACTCGGTGTCGAACATCCGCGCGCTCGACGGGCAGGGAACCGTCCCGGGCGGCGTCGAGGTGCTCCGGCGCATGAACGACGTCGTCGCGGCGGCGAGGCCGGGCGCGTTGCTCGTCGCCGAGGACCTGAAGGGCGCCGCCAGCGTCACCGCGCCGGCATCGGCAGGCGGTCTCGGCTTCGTGAGCCAATGGGACGGCGGCTTCCAGTGGGCAGTGACGAGCGCTGCCACGTCCGCCACCGACGACGCGCGCAACATCGGCGCCGTGCGCGACGCGCTCGTGGGCGACTACAACGGCGATGCCATGCAGCGCCTCCTCTACGTCGAGACTCACGACACCGCAGGCAACGACGGCGCGCGGCTCCCGGTGCGCATCGACGGCGCCGATCCCACGAGCTACGCGGCTCGGAAGCGCGCGATGCTCGCGGCCGGCGTGCTCCTGACCGCGCCGGGCGTTCCCATGCTCTTCATGGGGCAAGAGATGCTCGAGAGCACCAAGTTCGTGCCCGAGCCGGCGCCGCTGGACTGGAGCAAGGCCACCGCCAACGCTCCGGTGCGTGCATTCTACAAGGACATGATCCGGCTGCGCCGCGACCTCGACGGCGTGTCTGGCGGCCTGCGCGGCACCCACATCACGGTCACGCAGGTCAACGAAACGCCCGGCAACAAGGTCCTCGTTTATCGCCGCTGGAACACACCCGGCGACGACGTGATGGTGATCGCGAACTTCGGGGCGAAGAGGTACACGCGCTACGACGTCGGCGTCCCGGCAGTAGGGACGTGGGTGGCGCGCGTCGACACCGATGCCACGACGTACGGCGCCGACTTCGGCAGCCCGACTCCGACCGGGGTGACCGTTGCTCCTACGGCACGCGACGGGTTGCCTGCCACCGCGTCGATCGTCCTCGGTCCCTACGCGATGGTGGTCTTGACCCGCTGAGCGGCGGAGCAACATCCCATCGCGTGAATCATGCTCGGTGATTGACGTGGACCATCGGGACGAAGCGGACGGCGCAGAGGTCTTCGCGGACGAGGCGGCCGTCACGCTTCTTGTGCCGCTCGAGACGCTGGTCGTGTGTCTGCGGGCCGACGGGGACGACGAGCAAGCCGCCCTCCGCGAGCTGATCGACGAGCGCCTCGGGCAAGTGATCGGGCGCGGCGGTCACGACGATGCGGTCGAAGGGAGCGCGCTCGGGCAGTCCCGCCCAGCCGTCGCCGACGTGCACGTCGACGTTGTGGCAGCCCACCTCGATCAGCGCTCGATGCGCGCGCGCGGCGAGCTCCGGGACCACCTCGATGGTGTCGACGTGTTGCGCGAGGCGCGAGAGAACGGCGGCCTGGTAGCCGGAGCCGGTGCCGACCTCGAGGATGCGCTGTCCACCGTCGAGCTCGAGCGCCTCGCTCATCATTCCCACCACGGTGGGCTGCGAGATCGTCGCACCGAAGCCGATGGGGAGCGGATGGTCGGCATACGCCTCGGCGAGCGAGTGCTCGGGCACGAAAGCATGACGCGGTAGGGTCCGCATCACGTCGAGCACGCGCAGCGAACGGACCTCGAGGGCCACGATTTCGACGAGCGCCTCCCGCAGCCCCGATTCACTCGACATCGTGACCGCACCGTCGCAAGGCGCGCGCCAGATCGCAACCGCTGCCGCAGCCGCGACGTGGAAAAGCCGCTACGCTCGGGCTCCAAACCTGGAGACGGTCATGGCGATCACGTTTTACTGCGGTTCCGGATCACCGTTCGCGTGGAAGGTGTGGCTCGCTCTCGAGCACAAACAACTCGCCTACGAGATGAAGCTTCTCAGCTTCGCCGCCGGCGACGTGAAGAAGCCGGACTTCCTCGCCATCAATCCGCGCGGCATGGTGCCTGCGCTGGTCGAGGGCGACATGCGCCTCTACGAATCGAACGCCATCGTCGAGTACCTCGAAGACGCCCACCCCCAGCGCCCGCTGCTCCCCGCGGATCACGCGGCGCGCGCGCACGTCCGGCGCATGCTCGCCGAGACCGATCTGTATCTGTTCGCCGCCGTCAGTCGCCTCGTGCAGCAGACGCTCTTCAAGCCGAAGGGCGACGGCGACCCCGCGGAGATCGCCGACGCGAAGAAGTCCGTCGGAGAAGAGCTCGCGCGCTTCGAGCCGCATGCGGAGACCGAGTATCTCGCCGGCAAGGACGTGACGCTCGCCGACTTCGCGGTCTACCCCGTCATCGCGCTCCTCCGTCGCGTGGGCGAGAAGCAGCCGCAGCACGCCGTCGCCGTGCCGCCGAAGCTCTCCGCGTGGATGAAGCGCATCGAGTCGCTTCCGTACTACGAACGCACCACGCCTCCGCACTGGAAGGCGGGCTGAGCGCCATGGACCGCCTCTCCACCATGACGTACGAGCGCACGGGTCGTATCGCGCGCATCACGCTCGATCGCCCGGAGCGCGGCAACGGCATCACGCTCGACATGCCGCGGGAGCTCGCCGCGTGCGTCGAACGAGCGAATCTCGATCCCGAGGTGCACGTCATCGCGCTCGCCGGCAACGGCAAGGGCTTCTGCGGAGGCTACGACCTCGTCATGAGCGCGGAGGCGCGGATGGCGGAGCCGACCGCAAGCGCAGCCGCTTCACAGTCGGCGGCGCCGCCGGGGTCGCCGATCGATCCGATGGTGCAGTTCCAGAACCACGATCCGGAGGGCACCTGGGATCCGATGGTCGACTTCCAGATGATGAGCCGCAATGTGCGCGGCTTCATGAGCCTGTTCCATTCCGACAAGCCCGTCGTGTGCAAAGTGCACGGATTCTGCGTGGCCGGCGGCACGGACATGGCGCTGTGCTCCGACCTCCTCGTCATCGAGGACACTGCGAAGATCGGTTATCCGCCGGCGCGCGTATGGGGCGTTCCCACCACCGCGGTGTGGACGTATCGCATCGGTCCCGAGAAGACGAAACGCCTGCTCTTCACGGGCGATTGTCTCTCCGGCACCGAGGCCGTCGCCTGGGGTCTCGCCACCGAATGTGCCCCGCGCGCGCAGCTCGACGAGCGCTTCGAATCGCTCCTCGCGCGCATTGCGCGTAACCCGATCAACCAGCTCGTGATGCACAAGCTGCTCGTCAACCAGACGATCATGGCAGCGGGGCTCCATACCACCCAGATCCTCGGCACCGTGTTCGACGGCATCAGTCGTCACACGCCCGAGGGCTACGCGTTCCAGAAGCGCGCTGCGGAGGCGGGCTTCAAGCAAGCGGTCCGCGAGCGCGACGAGCCGTTCGGCGACTTCGGCGCCTCGACCCACAAGGGGTAGACGCCTCGTCGTTTTAGCGCGATTTCGCGGCGCGGTGCGGGGCCCGCGTGTTCAACACGAGCCAGTACATCCCGAGGCTCTTCGCCGCTTCGACGAAGCGCTCGAAGTCGACCGGCTTGCGCAGGTAGCTGTTCGCGCCGAGCTCGTAGCTGCGGATCACGTCCTCTTCTTGTTGCGACGAGGTCATCACCACCACGGGCAGGAGCGCGGTGCGTTCGTCGGCGCGGATGCGTCGCAGCACCTCGAGCCCGTCGAGCCGGGGGAGCTTGAGGTCGAGCAGGATGAGCTGCGGGTCGACGCTGGTATCGCGCCCCGCGTGATCGCCGGTCCCGAAGAGCCAGACGAGGGCCTCGACGCCGTCACGGACGACGAACACCTCGTTGGCGATGTTGCTCTTCTTGAAGGCGCGGACGGTGAGCAGCTCGTCGTCGGGGTTGTCTTCGACGAGAAGGATGATCGGTTGGGTCATGGGCTCCTGGGAGTGTTTTCGAGGACGAAGCTGAACGTCGCGCCGCCGCCTGGCGTGCTCTTCGCCCAGATACGTCCGCCGTGTCGACTGACGATTCGTTCTGCGGTGGCAAGGCCGATGCCGGTGCCCTCGTACTCGTTCGGGCGGTGATAGCGCTGGAAGGCGGTGAACAGCTTGTTGGCGGCGGAGAGATCGAAGCCGGCGCCGTTGTCGTGGACGAAGACGACCGTGACGCCGTCCTCGATGCGCTGGCCTACCTCGACGCGCGCGTCGTCGCGCTTCGCGGAGAACTTGAACGCGTTCGCGAGCAGGTTCTCGAGCAGCACGCGAAGGAGCCTCGGGTCGGCGTCCACCGTGAGGCCAGGCTGGACGACGAGCTCCGCCTTGGGGTTGCGGGCGGTCTTCGCAAGCTCGCCGACCTCGCGCGCGAGCGCCGAGAGGTCGACGGGAGCGCGCGCGAGCTCGGTTCGACTGACGCGCGCGAGCGCCAGGAGGTCGTCGATCAACTCCGCCATGCGCTGCGCAGCCTTGCGCACGCGACCGAGGTGGCTCTTCCCTTCGTCGTCGAGCTTGTCCGCGTAGTCCTCGAGGAGCGCTTGGCTGAAGCCGTCGATGCTCCGCAGGGGAGCGCGTAGATCGTGCGCGACCGAGTAGCTGAAGGCCTCGAGCTCACGATGGGCGGCCTCGGTGGCGTCCTTCGACCTGCGGAGCGCGAACTCGTCGCGGCGCCGTTCCGTGATGTCGGCGGAGATGCCGAGCAGGTACTCGGGCTCGCCGTTGTCGTCGAGGACGGGGACCTTCTTCGTGTGGAGCCAGCGGATGCCGCTGGCGGTGCTGAGCGGCTCTTCGGGAATGTCGACGAGCTGCTTGCCACGGAGCGTCTCACGGTCCTTGTCGACGAAGGCCTTCGCCTGATCGGGCGCGAAGAACGCGAAGTCGGTCTTGCCGATCAGCTCCTCGCGCTTGAGACCGAGCAGCGTCTCGCCGGCTCGATTGAAGCGCACGAACGCCAGGTCTTGCGCGTCCTTCACGAACACCATGTCCGGGATGTTCTCCAGGATCGAGTCGAGGAACGCGTGCATGCGACGCAGTGCGCGCGCGTCTTCGAGGGTCTTCGTGATGTCGCGGAAGACGAGGACCGCGCCGCGCACCGTGCCGTCGGTGCCGCGGATGGGCGCGGCGCTGTCGGCGACGCGGCGCTTCTGTCCGTCCTTCGCGACGAGCAAGGCGGCGTCGTCGATCTCGACGATGGCCTTGGTCTTCAGTGCATGTTGCACGGGGTTCGGGAGGTCGTGCGACTTCGCGTCGTGCACGAGATGGAAGACCTCTTCGATTGGCTTGCCCACCGCGCTCTCGAGGTCCCAGCCGGTGATCTCGCTGGCGACGGGATTGATGCGCGTGACGACGCCGTTCGCGTCGGTGGCGATGACGCCGTCACCGATGCTCTCGAGGGTGGTGGCGAGATCGGTCTCGTTCTCGCGCGCGCGAAGCTCCGATTTCTCGCGTTCTCGCAACGAGCGCCGGAGGCGCCCCACCACCAACGTGAGGAGGAACACGCCGAGCGCGCTGCCGGCGAGCTGGACGTTGCGAGAGAGGTTCACGCTCTCCTTCGTGCGGGCCTCACGCTCGGTGAGGAGGGCCTGCTCGGTGGCGACCATCTCGGTGACGCCGGCGCGCACGGAGCGCATCTCGTCGGCACCACGCAGCGTGTCGGCCGATCGCTGCGGTAGATCGCCTCCGGCAGCCTGCTGCTCGGCGACCGCCTCCTCGAGCAAGCGCAGGCGGCTCTTCACGTGCGGCTCGAGCGCGTCGAGGCGTGCGAGCTGCGCAGGGTTGTCGGCGATGAGCGCGCGAAGCTTCGCGAGGTGAGACGTGGCGCGTGCTTCGGCGTCGCGGTAAGGCAGGAGCAGTGCACCGTTGCCGGTGAGCGCAAAACCACGGCGCCCCGTCTCGGCGTCGAGCGTCGCGATGAGCACGTCATCCAGCTCGCCGAGGACCTGGTGGGTGTGATCGACCCGTCCCGCCGTCTCGACCTGCGCTTCGGCCGACCGATAGCCGAGGTACTCGACGAAGAGCACCAACGCGAGCGCCACGCCAAATACGGCCAGCTCGAGCTTGCGGGGTCCACTCGTCAAGGCGCGGCAATCGTACCCTGTCGCGCGGTGTCGCGGTCCGCTTTGCGGTCGCTCGCGTTCTCGCCGCATCGACACGGGCGGCGGCGGGCGATAGGTCTCCGAAGTGGCTGGAAAGGACCGCCTCGACGCCATCGTCGAGCGCGTCGGGGACGTGCAGACGGCGACGCTCGTCGACTCTGTTCCCGATCCGGCGTCGTTCACCTACGAGCTGAAGTGGGACGGCTATCGCATGCTCGCCGTGAAGGCTGGAGAGGCGGTCCGCCTCGTGAGCCGCAAGCGGCAGGACTACACGAAGGAGATGGCGACCGTCGCTCGCGACGTTGGGTCACTCACGCCCGACGAGTGCGTTCTCGACGGCGAGATCTGCGCGCTCGACCAGCGTGGCGTGCCGTCGTACCAGCTGCTCCAAAACCGAATCCGTCGCCGCGCGTCCCTCGTGTACTTCGTGTTCGACCTCCTGTGGCTCGACGGCGAGGACCTCCGCGGTCGGCCCATCGAACAGCGGCGGAAGAAGCTGGAGCGCGTGCTCTCGCGCGTCGATCGCCAGGGGACCATCGTCGTCTCCACCGCCTCCGAGGGCGACCCAAAGGCGATCCTCGCGCTCGCATGCGAGCGTGGTCTCGAAGGCATCGTCGCGAAGCGAAAGCG
>JAXDMI010000869.1:0-5966 GCA_034666145.1 Myxococcales bacterium
CACGAGCTTCGTCGTCTACATGTTCGACTTCGGTGCACCGGTCGGCTTCCGGTTGGCCCTCCGCCACCCCGACTGGATTCGCGCCATCGTCACGCAGAACGGCAATGCGTACGCCGAGGGGATAGCTCCGGGCATCGAGGAGATGATCCGCGTCGACGCCAAGGCGGCGCCCGAGAAGGCGGCCGCGATGCGCCGCAGCATCCTGACGCTCGAGGCGACGAAGGGCCAGTACCTCGGCGGCGCTTCACGTCCGGAGCGGGTGGCGCCCGAAGCCTGGCTCCTCGATCAACACTTCCTCGACCAACCGGGGCGCGAGGCGGTGATGCTTTCGCTGCTCGACGACTACAAGACGAACCTTGCCGCGTATCCGACGTGGCAGCGCTTTCTGCGCGAGCGCAAGCCGCCAACGTTGATCGTATGGGGCAAGCACGATCCCATCTTCGTCGCCGCGGGCGCTCACGCATGGCTACGCGACGTCCCGGACGCGGAGCTTCACCTTCTCGACGGTGGCCACTTCTTGCTCGAGGAGCAGACCGCGGTCGTCGCGCCGATCGTGCTGCAGTTCATTCGGGCCCGCACCCACGCGCACTTCAGCGCTCGCCCGGGCCCATCCGGAAGAGGTGTTTGCCTCGCTCGGCGTGCTGCACCGTCTGCTCGATCGCGCTCCTGAAGTCGTCCAGCGCGTGCCTCGCCGCGATCCGCGTCCTGCATTCGGGAGTGCTGGAGAGCGCGATCACGTCGCGGAGCAGCGGCGCATCGGCCCGCGACGGCGGGTCGAAGAAGTAGCGACGCGCGCGACAACGGCGAGCTCGCCAAGGAGAAGCTCACGATGCCGGTCCTTGCGCTCGGCGGCGAGCACGGCGACAAGGCGAGGGCAAGCGCGACGGCGTCGTCGGTCCGCACTACGCGGCCGGCAAGGCGGGGATCCTCGGTTTGACGCGCGGATACAGCGCGTGGCTCGCGCGCGAGGGAATCACCGTCAACGCGATCGCGCCCGCGTTGATCGCTACGGACATGCTGAACGCCAATCCGCGCGCTCGTCCGGATCTCATTCCCATCGGCCGCTTCGGCACCGTGGACGAGGTCGCGAGCGTCACGGTCTCATGTCGAGCTTCCGAAGGCAACGACGGGCGCCGAGTCGCCGCCGGTCGACGAGGCCCCACTTCGGATGAGGACACAACGGAGGTCGGTCCGGCGATCCAGCGGCGCTCGAAACCTGCCTTTCTCGGACGAAATGCCCGAGAAACGCGCGCCGTGTGCAGTGGCTTCGGAAGTGCACCGTCACGACGGAAATGAGCACCATCGGGTCGAAAACGGGCCTCGCTCTCTCCGTCATCGCGATGTGGACGCTTCCTGCGTGCGCCTCCGCGGATCCCATCGGTGATACCGCGCCCGGCGCCGAGGAAATAGCCGCGGCCCCCACCGACCCGACGCCGCCGCCTGGCGCTGCCGGTGCTGCTGGTGCCGCCGGTGCCGCGCCTGCTGCGCTGGTCACCGGACCCGTCGGACAGTGGGTCTGGAACGACGTGCCCGGTGCCGTGTGCGGCTACGGCCAGCAGACGGGCATCGGCGTGAGCGTCGGGAGCGGGAGCGACGTCCTCATCTACATGGAGGGCGGCGGCGCGTGTTGGGACGAGCTCAGTTGCGAGGCCGCGCTACCGGCGATCTCCGGCCTCTCGAGCATCCCCACCGTCGCGGCCTCGTACTTCACGAACGGCTTCACCGGAGCCACGTTCCATCAAATCCTCTCCCACGGCGGCTACTCCGCCGGCATCTTCGACCGCACGCTGCCGAACAACCCGTTCAAGGATTCGAGCATCATCTATGTCCCGTACTGCACCGGCGACCTCCACACGGGCAGCACGACGGAGTGGTTCAACGTCCCCCAGAGGACCGCGCACTTCGCAGGCCGACAGAACCTCGAACGCTACCTCTCGCTGATCGTTCCGTCGTTCCCCAAGGCTTCGCGCGTGACGCTGTCGGGAAGCAGCGCCGGCGGTTATGGCTCGCTGCTCAACTTCGACCGCGTGAAGGAAGCTTTTGGCGCCACGCGGGTCGACCTCGTCACGGACTCTGCGCCGTTGTTCGCGAGCAATCCGGTGCTCGGACAAGGCTACGTCCCTTGGAACACGAACGCAGTGATCCCGACGGATTGCCCGCAGTGCCTCCAGAACTACGACCATATCTACTCCTATCTATCGAAGAAGTACCCGGCGTCGCGGTTCGCGTTCCTCTCTCATGACGAGGACGGGCTCATGTCGATTGGCCAGCTCATGCCTTCGTATCCAACCTTCTATTTCACCATGAAGGAGTTCTCACTCCACACCATCGGGTCGAACCCGAACTGGCGATACTTCGTGTCGGCGGGGACGGCGCACACGACGCTCTACAGCCTCCTCGAGCCGAGCATTCAAAAGGCTCATGTCTGTGCGGCATGGCTCTTCGGGAACTGCCTGGTGTGGGACCCAATCAACGAAGTGGAGGTCAGCCGAACGGTGCTCGCCGACTGGCTGACCGAAATGGTGACCGACCGTCCCACCTGGGTCAGCAAGACATCCATCAATCAGTGAGCACGGTGCTGCGAAGCTGCCGCGGGCGAAGTCACTCGCAGCGTCGACAATCGCGCGCACGTCGCCGGGGAGGCAGTCGTGAATGTGCGGGTCGATCCTGATGCCGCCCTCAGCTACACTGGTTCTGCGATGTCGCCGACGCAGCTTCGTTCGATTCTTCGAAGTGTCCTCGCAGCCTCGAGTCTCGGTGCCTGCGGAGGGTTCGTCGGCAGTGTCGAACCGCCCACCGACCAAGCAGACACCGACGCGAGCGTCGAGACAGGCATGGACGAGAGCGCGCCCGGCGATATCGCAGTAGCGAGCGACGCAACAGCCGCGGACGTAGAGCCAGACCACCAGTGCGTCACGGTGAACGACAGCGCCCCTCCTAGTGCCGCTGACATAGGCCTGCATTGCAAGACCGTGACGTATGTATCTTGCAACTACAATGTCGAGGCGTGCGACGCCGCCATCTGTCCGCGCGATTCGACCACGGCCCCTGCGTGCGTCGCGGACGCCGGTGACATTCAATGCGTCTATTGCGCGGCCGGTCGGCGACCGCCCGGGTTCGTGCCGACCGCGGCATTCGACGTCGCGCCGCTCGGGTCCTTCTTCGCGCACCTCGCCGAGCTCGAAGCCGCGAGCGTGGATGCGTTCGAGATCCTCGGCGGCGAGCTCGCCGCCCATCGAGCCCCGCCTGCGCTCGTCGATCGCGTCCATCGGGCCGCGGCGGACGAGCGGCGTCATGCACGGGTGACCAACGCTCTCGCCAAACGTCACGGCGGCTCGGCAGCCGTCCCGGTCGTCTTGCGTGAAGCGACACGCGATCTCGAAGCGATGGCCATCGAGAACGCGACCGAAGGATGCGTGCGCGAGACGTTCGGCGCGCTCGCGGCGATGTACCAGGCCGAGCACGCCGAGGATCGCGAGATCGGTGACGTCATGCGCCGGATCGCGGGCGACGAAATCCGGCATGCGGCTCTCGCCTGGGAGCTCGCGTCCTGGTTCTCGTCGAAGCTCGACGCCGGTGCACGCGAGCGCGTTGCGCAAGCGCGCGCAGAGGCTGTCGCCGTCCTCACGAAAGAGACTTCGCACGAGCTCCACGCCGACGTCGTCCGCTTCGCCGGAATACCGCGCGCGAGCGAGGCCGGACGACTCGTCGGGGGTCTGCGCGCGGCGATGTGGAGCTGAGCGCGGTCCGTCACGTCCCACGTGCCGTCCTCGAGACGGAACCGCAGGCACCCTCAGCTTCACGGAGGGCTGACTTCCGGACAAACGATTGGACCTCGGAGGGCCGAAGACCAAGAGTTGGTTCATGACAGAGCAGCCGCCGGCCTCCTCGACGACCTCGACGACCTCGCGAAACGACTGGGCCTCTGCGCGCGGTGAGAAGTGGCGCGCCCAGCTCCCCGCCATGGAAGCGACGCTCGCGCCCGTCGATGAACCGCTCATCCGTGCGCTGCAGCTCGACGCGCCTCTGCGGATCGCAGAGATCGGATGCGGCGGCGGCGGGACCGCGTTCGAGCTCCTGCGCCAGGCCCCCGCGGGGAGCGTCGTTCACGGCTTCGACATCTCGCCGGCCTTGATCGAGGCAGCTCGCGCTCGCACGCCGCGCGATGAACGCGCCGTCTCCTTCGAGGTGGCGGACATGGCGAAGGCGACGGCGCTGGAGCCCTACGATCGACTGGTCTCGCGCTTCGGCATCATGTTCTTCGACGACCCGCCAGCCGCCTTCGCCAACCTCGCTCGCTGGCTCGCGCCGGGTGGCCGGTTCGCGTTCGCGGTGTGGGGCCGCCCTGCCGACAATCCGTGGATGACGGCGGTGCGCGACGTGGTCGCCGAGCTCGTCGACGTGCCGTCGCCCGATCCCGATGCGCCGGATCCGTTCCGCTATGCGGACGCCGACAAGCTGCTCACGCTGCTCGAAGGCGCCGGCTTCTGCGACCTCCACGCGAGCGACTGGCGCGAAGTGCTCCCGATCGGCGGCGCGCTAACCGTGCCGGAGGCTGTGACGTTCGCGCTCGCGGCATTCTCGTCGTTCGGCGCCCTCCTTGCCGAAGCAGGCGACGACGTCCTCGAGAAGGCGCGTCGATCCTTGACGGAGCGCTTCTCGCGGCATGTCGCCGGCGGTGCTGTCCGGATGGATGGGTGCGGCCACATCTTCACCGGTCGCGCACGTTGAAGCCGGTCCGGTGGGCGCTCGCCAGCCTTTCGCTATCCATGTTGCTGTCGTCGCTCGGCACCAGCATCGCCAATGTTGGATTGCCGACCCTGGCGCGTGCATTCAATGCCTCGTTCCAGCAAGTGCAGTGGATCGTCATTGCCTATCTTCTCGCCAGCACCACCGTGGTCGTCAGCGTCGGACGACTTGGTGACATCACCGGCCGACGACGGCTGCTCCTCGCCGGGATCCTTCTGTTCACTGCCGCCTCGGTCGGCTGCGGCGTCGCGCCAACGCTCTGGCTGCTGATTGCCGCCCGCGCGGCGCAGGGCCTCGGAGCGGCGATCATGATGGCCCTCACCATGGCCTTCGTCGGAGAGACGGTTCCAAAGGCGCAGATCGGCAGCACCATGGGGCTCCTTGGAACGACGTCGGCGATCGGTACCGCACTCGGTCCGTCGCTCGGCGGCGTTCTGATCAGCGGAATCGGATGGCGCGCCATCTTCCTCGTCAACGTACCGCTCGGTCTCCTGACGTTCGTTCTTGCCTATCGCCATCTGCCTGTCGATCGCCGTATCCCGACGACGAATCGAGCCGGCTTCGACAATCTGGGCACCCTGCTGCTCGCGCTGACGCTCGGCGCGTATGCGCTGGCGATGACGATCGGGCAGCGCGGCCATTTCGGTGCGCTCAACGTCGCTCTGCTGCTCGGCGCAGGCTGCGGAGTGGGATTGTTCGTGCTCGCCGAAGCGAGAGTGGCATCACCTCTGATCCGATTGGCGATGTTCCGCGACTCGGGCCTGACCGCGAGCCTCGCCATGAGCGCGCTCGTCTCCACGGTGATGATGGCGACGCTGGTGGTCGGACCCTTCTACCTCTCCCGTGCGCTCGGGCTCGAGCCGGTGTCGGTCGGGCTGGTCCTGTCCGTCGGTCCGCTCGTCGCCGCGCTGACCGGGATGCCGGCAGGCCGTCTCGCAGACCGCTTCGGCGCGCAGCGCACGACGATCGCGGGGCTCACCGGAATGGCGGCCGGTTGCTTCCTCCTCTCGATGATGCCAGCGGCGCTGGGCGTCACCGGCTACGTTGCCCCTATCGCGCTCGTCACCGTTGGCTATGCGCTGTTCCAGACAGCCAACAACACGGCCATCATGGCCGATGTCGACCCGCACCAACGCGGTGTCGTCTCCGGGCTGCTCAACTTGTCGCGCAACCTCGGCCTCGTCACCGGCGCATCCGTGATGGGTGCTGTCTTCGCG
>JAXDMI010000870.1:0-3774 GCA_034666145.1 Myxococcales bacterium
AATACCCATAGTGCGTGACGTGGTTGTGTTGACATCGACGACCTCTCTTCTCCCGCAGCGTCGGCGAGCATCGGTCGTGCCAGAGCGACGACGCCGCCGCAGCGCCAGCGCAGCGCGGACGAGCGCGGCGCGGCGCGGACGAGCCCGCGCACGGCGCTTGCGGCGTCAGGACGCCGTCGTGAGATCGCCCTGCCGCGTGAAGCTCGCGACCAGGGCGAGCGGCGCCCAGAACGGGAACAGCACCGGCAGGCAGCGCGCCATCATCGCGAATGCCCGCACGCCGGTGACCCGCTCTCCGTCGCGTCGCACCACCACCACCGAGTGTCCTGGCTGAGCATCGGGCTCCCACGGCTTTACCTCGAAGCGTCCGAGCCAGTCGAAGATCGGAACGAACGCGCCGGCGGTCTTCCCCCAGAAGCGCGACGGATCGAAGCGCAACGTCCGCGCGTGGTAGTCGGGCGTCGCGTACACGCCGTACATCGCGAGCGTGACGAGCGTGAACGTCTCGACCTTCGTGGTGAGCTGGATCGCGATGTGGAACCACACGCCCCACCACATCGCGACCACGCGTGTGGGCCGTATCCACAGCGCCACGCAGATCACGAGCTCGCTCATGATCGCGAGCTTGGCGAGCGCGCTGGCGGCATCGGGCGTCGCCAGCAGATCGACCACCTTGCGCGGAGCTCCTGCCGCTACCGCAAGATGTGCATGACGCGCGATGCGGTCGCCGAGCACGAGCCCGCTCCGCCAGTCGGGGTCGAGCAGCTTCGAGCCACCGGAGGCGAGGTACACGATCGAGACCTGGAGCTGCGCGAGCCGCACCGCCCAGAACGGCCCCGTGCGCGGCTCGGGCACCGGGCTCTCCGTCGCACGCCAGGATCGGTCGCACCGCGTGAACGCGAGGAGGAACGCGTAGCAAAACAGGGAATAGCGGTTGTGATGGAACTGTAGGCGATCGCAGAGGAGGAGCCAGAAACCGAGAAGCGCGCTCACGGCGAGGGCGGGCCTCGCCCACACGCCGAACATCACCATGACCGCGAGGACCACGCGCAGCGCCAGCAGCACCGCGTACAGACTGTGCGAAGGCACGAGGGCCTCGGGGATCATCGACATGTGGAACACGTCGCCGAAATATCCGAGCTGCTCGAGCTCCTCGGCGGCGGTGAGCGCATGCCAGCCGAGGAGCGCGCCGATCGCGACGCGCACCGGACCGAGGACATATCCGTCGGCGATCTCGTCCTTGAAGCGCGTGATCCAGGAGCTCACGTCAAGGACCTCCCGACGTGCGGCGCGCGCGCTCGGCACTCGCGAGATGGACGACGTAGGGCTCTCGCGCGTTCTTCCGCACGGTCACGTCGAGCATGAAGCGTCGCGTCTCGGCGTCCTCCGGCACGTGCGTCGCGAGATCGTCGAGCGCGGCCTGAAGACGTGCGAGCTGCGCATCGACGCCGTACTTCGCGTTCATCTCGATGTCGAACGTCGCGAGCTCCTGCCGGCGCACGCGCTCGTTCCATGCATGGCGATGCGATGCACCTGCGCCGTCGCGTGCCGACCACACGCCGTCGTCGACGTGGATCCGCGCAGGCTGTCCGTCGTCGCCGATCACCTCGCGATAGAGCGCGAGCTTCAGCGTGCTCGACTCGCTGAACATGCGAAAGCCGAAGGCGGCATCGGGTCGGCGATCGGCGGTGATGACGAGCGCGATCTGCGTCGTCACCCACACGAACGCGAAGACGACGCGCCAGGCTCCCTTCCAGGGCCGCGGCGCATGCGGAGGCTGCGAGGCGCGCGGAGGCTGCGAAGATCGCGCCGGATCCGCGTCATTCGGGGCCTGGTCGCCGTCCCTCACGCTGCCACGCTAAACAAACTTCCGCCGATGCGCGACGATGTGCCAGATTTGGGTCCCGTGCGACGTTTTATCCTCACGACGGCGCTGGCGTCCTGTGCGGTCCTCCCCGCTGTCCTGGGCGGCTGTGGGGATGCCGTGGAGAAGCCGAAGTCCTCGTCACTCGACGGACTTTCGAAGATCGGCGACCCCGCGTCGCCGCAGGCTCGCCTCGCCGAGACACCGGTGGCCATCGCTGCCGCCACGCGTCCTTCGGTGGTCGGCGCCCTCGAACGACCGGCCGCACTTCGTCGCTTCTTCGATTCGCTGGCGCGGCTCGAGAGCGGTCAGTCGACCGAGGACGTGCGCATCGTGCAGTTCGGCGACTCGCACACCGCCGCGGACATGGAGACGGCGGTCATCCGTCGCGCGCTCCAGGGTCGCTTCGGTGACGGCGGTCGCGGCTTCGTCGCCATCGGCAAGCCGTGGAAGGGCTACTTCCAGGACGGCGTGCGCTGCGGGATGTCGAACGAGTGGTCGTCCGAGCGCGGCCATCTCGCCAAGGGTAAGTTCAGCGGCGACGGCATGTACGGCCTCGCGGGCATCGGCGTCGAGACCCGCTCGCACGGCGCGCGCGCGTGGACCGACATCATCGCGAAGACCGCGCGCAGCGAGGTCGCGTATCTCGAGCAGCCGAACGGCGGCTCCTTCGACGTGTTCGTCGACGGCGTCCGCGTGGTGCGCGTCGCCACGCGCGGCGAGCGGACCACCAGCGCGTTCCGAACCTTCGACGTCAGCGAGGCGGCGGCGCACCAGCTCGAGGTCCGCGCCACCGGCGACGGCGACGTGCGCGTCTTCGGCGTCTCGCTCGATCGCGCGCAGCCCGGCATCGTCTTCGACGCGCTCGGCATCAACGGCGCTCGTGTGACGACGTGTCTCCAGTGGAACGAGACGCACTGGGCCGAGCAGCTGAAGCACCGCGCTCCCGCGCTCGTGGTGCTCGCGTACGGCACCAACGAATCGACGGACGAGGGCATGCCTTCGCAGACCTACGAGCGGCAGCTCGTCGATCTCCTCGGCCGCGTCGCGCGCGCCGTTCCCACGTCTTCGTGCATGCTGATGGGCCCGCCCGATCGCGCCGTGCAGAGCGGCGAAGGCACGTGGGTGACGTCACCGAAGCTGCTCGAGATCATCGGCTCGCAGCGGCGCGTCGCCGAGGCGGCGGGATGTGCGTTCTACAACCAACTCGAAGCGATGGGCGGCGAGGGCACCGTCGCGGGTTGGGCAGCGGAGGACCCGCCGCGTGCCCAGAAGGATCGCGTGCATCTTACACGCGAAGGCTACGCGCAGCTGGGGAGCTCGTTCGCGTCGGACGTCATGCGCGGCTACGCGGGATGGCGCCGCGACTCGGGACTGCCGCCCACGACGGCGCCGAAGAGCCTCGACATCTCGAACGCCGTCATCATCCCGCCGGGCCAGCCGCCGGTCGCACCCGAAGCGAACGAGTAGGCTGAGCTACGGCTTGCCGGCGTCGGGATGGCGTGAGAGCCACGCCTCGAAGCCCGTGGTGATCGAGCTGTAGAACAGCTCGCCGAGCGCCTCTGCGCCTTGCGGCGTGGGATGCGTGAGGTCGCCGCCGCCGAGGCCCGACTTCATCCACTTCGCCATCGAGCCCTCGCCGCCCATGGCCTCGAACGTGTTGTAGAAGGCGATGCCGCTGTCCTTGGCGACGTTGCGCTGCGCGGCCACGAGCTTCTTGATGATCGGCTTCGTGCGCAGCGTGCCGCCCTCGCTCGTCTCCGCGCGGTCGAGCGGCGCCGCGATCAGGATCGAGGCGTTCGGTGCAGCGGCCTTCATCATCGAGACGACGCCGCTCAGCGTCCGCTCGTAGTTCTGAGCGATGCCGGGCGCCTCGCTCTCGTTCGTGCCGTATTGCAGCACGATCAGCG
>JAXDMI010000871.1:0-8169 GCA_034666145.1 Myxococcales bacterium
CATGATGACGAAGATGAAGAGGACGACGATGGCGCCCGCGTACACGATGAGCTGGATCGCGGCGAGGAACTGCGCGTGGAGCGCGAGGTAGATGCCCGCGATGCTCAGGATCATCATGAGGAGCCCCATCGCACTGCGAATGGGGTTCTTCGCGACGACGGTGGAGATGGCGCCTCCGACGGCGAGCGCGGCGCAGACCCAGAAGTACGCTTGTCCAAGTGCGAGCTCGGTCGAGTTCATGGTTTCCTCGGCTTGCTCAGACGATCGAAGGGGAAGGGGGAGAGAGCGGAGCGACGACGAGGCTTGCGTCCTTGCCCCTCCGCTCGCCGCGTACGTAGGCCTCGAACTCCTTGCGGAACTTCTTGAGGAAGCCGAGCGCCGGCATCGCGGTGCCTTCACCGAAGGCGCAGATCGTGTTGCCCATGATGTTGTTCGCGATGTCGTGGAGGCTATCGAGCTCCTCCATCGAGGCCGTTCCTTCCATCAGCTTGTCCGCGATGCGGAACAGCCAACCGGAGCCCTCGCGGCACGGCGTGCACTGGCCGCACGACTCGTGACGATAGAACTGCATCAGGTTGTGGAACGCGGCGATCGGGTCGGTGCCCTCGGCCATGACGGTCGCGCAGCACGTACCGAGCATCGTTCCCATGTTGCGGAACGTGTCGACGCCGAGCGGCACGTCGAGGACGCTCTTGCCGTGCCACGCGTGGAGCGGGCTCTTCTCGTCGGGGGCGTGGACGACGTCCTCGGCGCGGAGCAGCGGCGTCGACGAGCCTCCGGGGATGACGCAGTAGAGCGCCTTGCCTCCGGTGATGCCGCCGCCGAGGTCGTAGATCAGCTCGCGGAGGGTGAGCCCCACCGCGCACTCGAAGACGCCGGGACGATTGACGTGACCGTTGACGCCGAAGAGCCGCACGCCGCCGTCGTTGAGATGATGGATCGAGGAGAGCTTCGAGAACTCCTCGCAGCCGAGCATGAACGCGGTGGGGACCGCGGCGATGGTCTCGAGGTTGTTCACCGTCGTGGGACAACCGAATGCGCCGGCCTGCGCGGGGAACGGCGGCTTGAGACGCGGCTCGCCGCGTCGGCCTTCGAGAGAGTTGAGGAGGCTCGTCTCCTCGCCGCAGATGTACGCGCCGGCGCCGGTGTGGACGACGACGTCGATGGGGAAGGCCTTACCGAACGGGTTCTTGCCGAGGTAGCCCTTCGCCTTGGCTTCCTTGATGGCGAGCCAGAGGCGCTCCTTCGAGAGGTGCAGCTCGTCGCGGACGTAGATGTACGCGACGTGCGCGCCGATCGCGTAGCAGCCGATGATGCAGCCCTCGATCACGGAGTGAGGGTTCTCCTCCATGAGGGTGCGGTCCTTGTGCGTCCCGGGCTCGCCCTCGTCGGCGTTGATGACGAGGTACGCGGGCTTCGTGGCGTGGGGCTTCATGAAGCTCCACTTCACGCCCATCGGGAAGCCGGCACCGCCGCGCCCGCGGATGTTCGCCTTCTTCGCCTCGTTCACGACGTCGAGCGGCGCCATCGTCGTGAGCACGCGCTTCGCGGTCTCGTAGCCGCGGACCTCGCGCTCGTAGACGGGCATCGTCCACCCGTTGGGGAGGCCGTAGACCTTGGTGAGGTAGTTCGTCTGCTTGAGCATTCGATGTTCTCCCGATCACGCCTTCTGGAGACGATCGAGGATCGCGTCCACCTGCGGGAGCGTCAGGTTCTCGTGGTAGGTCTTGTCGACCTGGATCATCGGAGCGGTGCCGCAGCTCGCGAGGCACTCCGCGGTGCGCAGCGTGATCTTGCCGTCGCTCGTGGTCTCGCCAGGCTTGATGCCGAGGCGCTTCTCGCAGTGCTCGAGCACCTCGCCGGCGCCGCGCAGGGCGCAGGGCAGGGTGCGGCACACCCAGACCTGGTGCTTGCCGACCGGGTGCTGGTTGAAGAGCGTGTAGAACGTGACGACGCCCTTCACGTGCGCTGGCGGCAGGTCGAGGCGGTTCGAGACGAAGGTGACGACCTCGTCACTGACCCAGCCGAGCTGATCCTGGCAGAGGTGGAGCGCGGGGATGCACGCGGCCATCTTCGTGGGGTAGCGCGTGAGGATTTCGGCGAGCTCGCGGTCGCGTTCGGGCGTCAGGGCGAAGGGCATTGGGGGGGGCGAAGCCGGGGGATGGTTCGTGAGCGAAATCGTCCGGTAAAATCGGGGTTTTCGCGCGCGCACGCTATTGCGAACGGACCGCTGGTGTCAAGGACGGACGGAACGGCAGAGCAGTCCTCGGCGCGGCATCGGGTCATCGAGGAGCCGTGGTTCTTCTGTCTCTCGATCCCCGATCTGGCCTATGCTGCGCGTCGCATCGGCGGGGTCCGACGCGTCACGGCCAGCGGAGGTTCTTGTGTTCTGTCCGAACTGCGGGACTCAAAATACGGAGACGGCGCAGACCTGCGCCAAGTGCGGGTTCCAGCTGAAGACCGCGGCCGCGCCCAAGTTCAAGGGCACGATGCTGATGATGAATCAGCCCGGGCAGACGCCGGGTCAGGTACCGGGTGGAGCACCACCGCGGCCGAGCTCGTCGCCACAAGCTCCGCAGGCTCCGCTTGCTCCGTTGGGTGGACCTCCGCCCGCGAGCGCTGGAGCACCGCCGTCGGGCGGAGGCTTCACTGCCGAAGCGCCGCCGATCGGAGCGCCGACCGCGGGCGCCGTCGCGCGACCGGCCGCGGCGCCGAGCCGCCTCAAGGGCACGATGGTGGGCGTCGCTCCGCCGAACTTCGGCGCCGCTCCGGGCCCTGGTGCTGGGCCCGCCCCCGCGTTCGGCGGCGGCGCTCCGGATCAGCAGCAGACCTTCGGCTCCGCGGACGATGCGAACCCGCTCGCGGGAACGATGGCGCTCGACGGTCCGCCGAACTTCGCGAACGTCGCCGGCGCTCCTGCGATGGCCGGCGGCGGTGCTCCGGCATTCGGCGCTCCTCCTCCTGACGCGGGCGCGTTCAACCCGCCGCCCTTCGCGCCTCCCGGTGCGGATCCGTACGGCGCGCCTCCTCTCGGTGGCGGCGGCGGTGGCTACGGTGCGCCTCCCGGTGGTGCGCCTGGCGGTCCGTACGGCGCACCGCCCGGTGCGGATCCGTACGGTGCTCCTCCCGGCGGTCCCGGTGGTTATGGCGCTCCTCCGCAGGGAGCGGCTCCCATGGGCGGCATGGGCGGACCTGGCCCGCAGGACTTCGGCGGCCAGATGAACCAGGGCTTCCAGCAAGCTGGACAGGCCTTCGGGCAAGCCGCGGATCAGTTCGGCAACGCGATGAACGCGAACCAGGGCGCGATGCAGCCGTACGGCGGCGGCGCTCCGATGATGCAACAAGGTATGGGCGGCATGGGCGGCATGGGCGCGCTCGCTCCGGGCGCCGGCGGCCCGCCGAAGCAGTTCATGATCACGCTGCTCCTCGCGCTCTTCGCGGGAAGCTTCGGCGCGCATCGCTTCTACACCGGGCACATCCTCTTCGGCGTCATCCAGCTCTGCACGCTCGGCGGCTGCGGGATCTGGGCGCTCATCGACATCATCATGATCGTCACGGGCAAGTACACCGACGCGCAGGGCCGCCCGCTGCAGAAGTGAGCGACGTGAGCGCGTCGCCGCGGCGCCGTCCTGGTGCGCCGCTCGTCGTGCTCGCCACGCTCGGTGCCGTCCTCGTGGTCGGCACGATCGCGTGGAAGTGTCCGGTGCTCCTCGTCGCGGGCGTCCCTTGCCCGACGTGCGGGGTCACGCGCGCGTTTCTCCTCGCGCTCCATGGCGATGTCGCCGGCGCGACGCGCATGCATCCTCTCATGTGGCTCGCGGTGCCGGTGACGCTGCTCTTCTTCGGCGCCGAGCTCCTCGGCTACGCCCGCACGCGCGCGTGGGGTAGCTCGCGCCGCATTCCGTATTCGAACGTGCTGATGCTCGGCACCGCTGTGCTGCTCTTCGCGCTGTGGATCGCGCGCTTCGCAGGCTACTTCGGCGGACCGGTGTGAGCAGCGCCCGTCGCGCTCGTCGCGTCAGCCGTGTCAGTCGTGATCGAGCGTCACGTTGTCCATCCGCACCTGCCACGCTTTGGTGGGAGAGCGGACGAAGTTGACCCCGAGGCTGAGCGACGCCGACCCGCCCGTGATGGCCGGGTGGAGCACGCAGTCGGGCAGCTTTTCGACGCCGTCGACGGTGACGCCGCACGTCCGAGCCTTCGCATCGAACCACACGCCGTAGCGCGCGCGGGCGCCCGTCCCGGTGGGGACGGCAACGCCCTGATCGGCGACGGAGCTCAGCATCGACAGCTGCTCGAGGTCCGCGTTCCGGGCGTAGAGGTTGAGACGCATGCTCTGCTCGCCGGGCTGGAGCGTGATGCTCAGTGGACAAAAGCCGTGCGTGCCGTCGGAGACATTCGTCGGATCGCCCAGCTCGATCGCCATGTCGACCTCGACGCGCAGACGCGTCACGCGCGGCGTCTCGATGAGGTCGAGGCTCTCCTGCACGTCGCCGTTGGTGCGCGCGTTCGACGTCGCGAAGACGCTGATGGGCGGCGAGAAGGTGCCGTTGTTCTGGTAGGAGAGCGTGCCGCTGGGGTCCTGATGGAACATCCATGCGGCGCCCGTCGGCACGCTGTCGAAGTCGTCGCAGAACGAGTGAACGCCGGCGGCGCAGGCGCAGAAGCCCGCGTCGCAGCCGCCCGCGTCGCGCCCGCTGTCCGCCCCATCCGTCGCGGCCATGCCGTCGCCGCCCGCGTCCGGCACGGCGGGAGGCGGCGTCACGCCGGTGAGGCCGTCCGTGCTGACGAGCAACGAGCACGCGCCCGCGGAGAGCGCGGAGAGCACCCCTACGAGGACCAAGGCGCGATCGTGGGTCCGCACGCGCTCTAGACTAGACCCAGCGAGCTTAGACGTTGAATCGGAAGTGGACGACGTCGCCGTCGCGCATCACGTATTCCTTGCCCTCGATGGCGAGCTTACCCGCGTCGCGGCACTTCGCTTCGCTGCCCAGCGTGACGAGGTCCTCCCACCACATCACCTCGGCCTTGATGAAGCCCTTCTCGAAGTCGGTATGGATGACGCCGGCCGCTTGCGGGGCCTTCGCGCCGATCTTGGTGGTCCACGCGCGGACCTCCTGCTTGCCGGCGGTGAAGAACGTCAAGAGCCCGAGCAGCTTGTATCCTGCACGGATCACCGCGTTCAGGCCGGGCTCCTTGAGGCCTGCGCTCTCGAGGAAGTCGGGACGATCGGCGGGCTCGAGCTCGGCGATCTGCGACTCGAGCGCTGCGCATACCGGGACGACGAACGTCTTCTCCGACTCGGCGAGCTGCTTCATCGCCGCGAAGTGCTTGTTGCCTTCGGGGTTGGCGATGGTCTGCTCGTCGATGTTCGCGATGTAGAACGCCGGCTTGATCGTGAGGAGGTGGAGCTCGCCGACGATCGCCTTCGCGTCGACGTTGTCCGGGATGGGCGCGGTGCGCGCGGGCTTGCCGTCGTCGAGGTGCTTCGCGAGCATCTCGCACACCTCGGCGGCGAGCTTCTCCTTCGGGTCGTTCGACTTCGCCATCTTCTGCGCCTTGTCGCGGCGCTTGGTGACGGTCTCGAGATCCTTGAGGCAAAGCTCCATCGTCACCGTCGCGATGTCGGCAACAGGGTCGACCTTGTTCTCGACGTGGATGACGTTCGGGTCCTCGAAGCAGCGACCGACCTGCACGATCGCATCGGCCTCGCGGATGTGCGACAGGAACTGGTTACCGAGGCCTTCACCCTTCGACGCGCCGCGCACGAGGCCGGCGATGTCGACGAAGTTGAACGTGGTCGGGAGGATGCGCTCGGCGTGGATCACCGTGTCGATCTTCGCGAGACGATCGTCGGGCACCACCACGACGCCGACGTTCGGCTCGATGGTGCAGAAGGGGTAGTTCGCCGCCTCGGCCTTGGCCGACGAGAGCGCGTTGAAGAGCGTGGACTTGCCTACGTTCGGGAGGCCGACGATGCCGATCGAGAGACCCATGGGGGGCGTCCGGGTACCACGGCGAGCGCGCGGCGTGCAAACGGCGACGTGTGCGCCGAGCCGGGGCAGGAGCGCGACCGTTCGAGAAGGATTCGGGAAACCGCCGGTGCCGGCGACCCCCCGCCGGGACGGTGCCTACATCGGTGGCGGTTGAGCGCGGCTGTGAACGGGTTGTGGAAAGAAATCGCTGGCTTCCGCGGAGGTGAGGCCTCCCGCCCGCAGCCTCCCTCTGCTAGTTAAAACAGTGCGGATGGGAGACTTTCGAGGAGCCGACGTCGCGAGCGGATTCGGTCAGGTCGACCTCGACCTCGACGAAGAGCCGAACGTCACGGCGAGGCCCGCCCCCGGTCCGCCGGCGTCCCCGTCGTCCGGTCGCGCTTTTGGGGAGCTCGACTTCGATCTGGGTGACGCCGCCGATGCGAACGAGCCGCCGCCGCCGCCTTCGACCTCGCGCGTGTTCGGCCCGTCGACGAGCAAGCGTCCCAGCGACAGGACCGTCGCGAGAGAATCGGTCCACGACGACTCGACGCGCATCGTCGGCCCTGAGGCGCGCGAGGCGCTCGCGGCGCTCACGAGACCGCCGCCGGCTTCACCGCTCCACGAAGACGGCAACACGCGGGCCTGGGACGAGATCGACGACGCGCTGCTCTCCGTCGGTCAAGACGCTCAAGACGCGCCGCCTTCGTCACGCAGCGGGGCTCAGCCGGCACCTTCGGGCTCCGGCGTCGCGACGCGCGACGGACGCGTTGCTGCCATGCGCGATCTCTACGCTCGTGGCGATGCCGACGGCGCGCTCGCGCTCGCGGCCACGCTCGGTCAGAGCCTATCGCCGCCGGCCCGCGGCGATCATCCCGACGCCAGCATCGTCGTCGAGTTCGGCGAGCAGAGCGTCGACCTCTCCGATCCGTTCGGCGGTCTCATTCCCATCGACGATGACATGGCTGCCACGTCGACCGTCGTTCCTCCTGCCCAGCATGCGACGACGGCTCCGCCCGCCGCGGCAGCCGTCGCCGGTCCTGCGGCGCACCTCACCTTGACCGAGCGGCAGAGCATCCCGCGCCTGCTCAAGTCGATGGGGGAGGTCTCGAAGCTGAAGATCGATCACCGTGCGGGCTTCCTCCTCGCTCACGTCGACGGTATGCAGACGCTCGAGGAGATCCTCGACATATGCGCGATGCCATCCGCCGAAGCGCTCGGGCTCATCTCGAATCTCAAAGAGATGGGCGTCATCGAATTCGAGTGACCGTGGGCGAGCGCGCATGACGCTCGCTGGCAAGACCATCGCGCTCGCCGTCACCGGCAGCATCGCCGCGTACAAGGCGGTCGAGGTAGCGCGGCTCTGCATCAAGGCCGGCGCGAAGGTGCTGCCGCTGATGACGACGTCGGCGCGGCGCTTCGTCGGTCCGGTCACGCTCGCGGGGATCACCGGCGAGCCGGTGGCGACGGACATGTGGGATCCGGCATTCCCCGGGGAGATGCACGTCACCATCGCAGCGCGCGCCGATGCGCTCGTGATCGTGCCGGCCACTGCCGACCTCATTGCGCGGCTCGCGCAGGGCAGGGCCGACGACCTCGTGACCGCGACGGCGCTCTGCGCGCGCGGGCCGGTGCTCGTCGCGCCGGCGATGCATCCGCGCATGTGGACGCATCCCGCGACGCAGAAGAACATCGAGGAGCTCGCACGGCAGGGACGCGTGACGATGATCGGGCCGGTCGAAGGGCTCGTCGCGTCAGGGGAGAGCGGGATCGGGCGGATGGTCGAGCCCGCGGAGATTGTCGAGGCGATCGCGAGGGCGCTTCGCGATGAGACAGCGGGATCGGGCACGGGGACGGCCACGGCCGTGAGCCGAGACCTCGCAGGCCGAAAGGTCGTCGTGACGGCGGGGCCTACGCACGAGGCGATCGATCCGGTGCGTTATCTCGGGAATCGATCGAGTGGGCGCATGGGGTTTGCGATTGCCGGGGCTGCGGCCGCGCGGGGGGCGGACGTCACGCTCGTCGCCGGACCCGTTGCGCTGGCGACGCCGAACGGAGTGAAGCGCATCGACGTCGAGAGCGCGGAGCAGATGCAGCGCGCGCTCGACGACGCGATGGGCGCGGACCTCGCGAACGTCGACGCGCTGATCATGGCGGCTGCCGTCGCCGACTTCCGCGCCGCGCACGCGAGCACCAC
>JAXDMI010000872.1:0-6013 GCA_034666145.1 Myxococcales bacterium
TATTCCTTCACGTCCTCGCCGTGATTGCCCTCGTAGGGATTCACGCCGTAGAGGCGCTCCTTGAGATGGTCGTCTTTGCCATTCCAGAACGCGGGCGCAAAATTGAGGATCTGGAATCGGTCGCAGATTCCGGCAATGCCGTCTTCGCCCCAGCGATACGCCTTCGCGCGCGCCTTCTCGTACGGCAGGTACTGCCAGGCGTTGCCGTCGGCGGAGTAATCCTCGCGCACCGACCCCCACGCCCGATCGGTGAGGTACGGCCCCCATCGCCGCCACGGCGAGAGGTCATCCTTGATCGCGTCGATGCGCTCCTGCTCCTTGCCGCCGGTCGACGCTTTCGTGGGCTTGCCCATCGTTGGACCGGGCAGCGTACACCACGCATCGGCGCGTGGGAGAAAGGTGGTGCCGGCGGATCCGGTGCAACGAGAAGCAGAATGACGACGAGCAACGCACGGTGAAGCATCGCGGGACCCGGGGGGGACCAGTCCTGAGTTGCTTCGCGGCGCGGGGGGGACCAGTCTTGCGGGGGGACCAGTCCTGAGTTGCTTGGGCACGACCGGCACGGCACGACCGGTCCTGAGTTGCTTCGCGGGGGGGACCAGTCCTGAGTTGGTTCGCGGCGTGGAAGACTGGGGGAAGGCCGGTCCTGAGTTGGTCCGCGACGGGGCCGGGAACCGGTCCTGAGCTTCACCGCGTCGGGCGTCGCGAGTGCGTCGAGCTCGCGGAGACCACACGCGCGATCGTGCCTCGGCGTGCGGATCGGAAGTGCGCTGAACTTCCGTTCGCCACATCGGTGGCCTTGGAAGCGTCGACTTGCAGCTTGCGCGCGCACCCGCGCCGCGTTCAACGCTGCGCGGCCACTACGCTGTGAGAGCGAGCGCAGCGGCCGGCGGAGGCGCCATCACGAAGAAGCCGCGGACTCGATACGTGCCGTACGGAAAGACGATGCCGTGGACGGCTGCGAGGTGCAGACGCCATGCGGCGTCGCGCTCTCGCCGAAACGCGGACAGCAGCGCGAGCTCGTGCTTGCGCCGCGGCGGATCGATGCACGCCACGCATGGACGAAGCCCACGTCGCCGCTCGACCTTCTTCGGCACATCGGTGGGCTCCGCACGTAAGATTGCCTTGCGGCCGAGGACGCTCCTCCCGCTCTCGGCGCGTTCTTGACGTGCGCGCGTCTCCTCGACGCGAACGGCGGCCTCGAGCTTCGCGGTCCACTCGGCGTCCGTCAGCGACTCGAAGCCTTCAGGTCGCTCGACACGCAGCGTGACCTCCGCCGGCATCTTCCCGTCGGTGCTGAAGAAGCTGGAAGGACGCTTCACGGTCTTCGTGCGACCGGATAAGTTGAGACCAAGCGAACTGGCCCCCGGCCAATCGCTCACGCGGTCGACGAGATGAGCCGCGACGGGATTCGCAAGCAGGTAGACCAGCTTCGCCAGGCGGTCGGCAGCCTCGACCAAATAGACGGCATTCGGCTGCTCGGTGGCCCAGAAGTTCTCCCATCGACCGCGCAGCGCGTTCATCGCCTTCGCGATCATCTTGTGAAGGTGGGCGAGGAACTCGGGGAAGTGGCCTCGGTTGTCCCGGATGACGAGGTGCTGATGATTGCTCATCGCGATGAAGCCATGGAGCGTCATGCCGTACCGCTGTACGGCTTCGCCGACGCAATAGAGGTAGATCCGCTCGACGTTCTCGTCGGGCCGAAGCAGCAATTGCCGCTGCGTGCAGCGGCGGCTGATGAGGTACGTCCGTCCCGGGATCACTTGGCGCGCAACGGTCATGTGAGCTCTCGTGAACTGCCGACCATGCGCGCATCGAGAGCACGACGCGTACCAATGACGCGTCCATGCAATGTCGCGACGTTGCACGTCTCGCGCCCCGTCGCGGACAGCGTCGAGGGTGTCCCTGGTCAACCTGGGCTCGCGATAGAGCCTCGCGCTGCGAGTCGAAGAGAACAACTCAGGAAAGGTCGACGCCGCGACGCCGGTCGACGCCCGGTCGACGCCCAGGAAAGGTCGACGCCGCCGACGCCGCAAGAACAACTCAGGAGTGGTCGCGCGCAGGAGCGGTCGCGCGCACCGACGCCGCCGCAGCGAGAACAACACAGGAGAGGTCGAACCCTGGAGAGGTCGAACCCTCACGCCTTCAATGCGGAGCGGTCAACGCGGCGGTGTCGACCTTCAGCGCATACCGCTCCTTCGCCACTTGCTGGATCGCGGTGGCGAACTGCGGGTTGTCGCGGAGGATGCGGCTGAAGTCGGCCTTGTCGAGCACGAAGAGGTCGCAGCTCCGCTTCGCGCGGACGTCGGCGGTGCGCGGCTTCGAGAGAAGGACGCCGATTTCTCCAAAGATGTCGCCGTCGGTGAGGACCTTGATGACCTCGCCCTTTTCATCGAGCACCTCCACCTCGCCGCGCGCGATGAGATAGAGCTCGCGGCCGATGTCGCCCCTCTTGATGATCGATTCGCCTCGGGTCACCTGAGTTGAGCGGAGCGCCATGATGACCTGCTCGAGGAACATCATGTCGCCGTCCTTGAAGAGCGGCACCTTGCGCAGGACCTCCTCGGTGACCACCTCGTGCCAGCGCCGGTTGTCCTTCGCGATGAGATCGCGCGCGGCCTTCGGTCCCCAGCTGCCGCGCGCATAGTTCGGGAATTCGGCGGGCGTCGCGGCCCAGTGGTCCATCATCGGCTGCGCGACACGCCAGGCCGCCTCGACGAGGTCGCCGCGCGAGAAGAGCGTCGCGTCACCGTGCGAGCACGCGTAGATCATGACTTCATAGCCCGTATAGCGAGAGGCCTTGAAGGCATCGCCGTACGCGAAGCGCATGTTCACGGGCTGGAGATACAGGCGCGGGCCGGGGATCTTGGCCTGGAACTGAATCTCGATGCCTTGGTAGGGCTGGATGTGGAAGATCAAGCGGTTGGGACCGAGTGACTGCACCGGGGTTCCGCGGAAGATGACCTCCGGCGCCTTCTTGAACTCCACGATGATCTCGGTGCCGCGCTTCCACAGCGCCTTGCCCGAGCGCAGGTAGATGGGCACGCCTTCCCAGCGCCAGTTGTCGATGTGGAAGCGCGCGGCGGCGTACGTCTCCGTCTTCGACTCAGGATTGACGTCCTTCTCCTCGCGATAGCCGGGCTTCGCAGGCTTGCCCTCGGCATCGAGCGACGGACCGTATTGCCCCCGCACCACGTAGCGCGCGACCTCTTCGGGCGTGTAGTTGCGCACCGACTGGAGCAGCTTCGCCTTCTCGTTGCGGATGGCATCGGGCTCGAACGACCCAGGGACCTCCATGCACAGATACGCGAGCATCTGGAACATGTGGTTCTGCATCATGTCGCGCAGGACGCCCGACGAGTCGTAGTACCCGCCGCGGCCCTCGACATCGACCGCCTCCGAGACGTTGAACTGGATGTTGTCGATGTAGTTCTTGTTCCAGAGCGGCTCGAACATGCCGTTCGAGAAGCGGAACGCGAGGAGGTTCTGAACCGTTTCCTTACCGAGGTAGTGATCGACTCGATAAATCTGGTTCTCGTGCCAGTGCGCGAGCACGTCCTCGTTGAGCTTCAGCGCCGACGCGAGGTCGGTGCCGAAGGGCTTCTCGACGATGATGCGCTTCCATCCCGGACCGGCCTTGAAGTCGGATTTGTGGAGGTTGTCGCAGAGCAGGCCGAAGAAGCGCGGCGCGACGGCAAAGTAGAAGAGGACGTTGCCGCCGGCGCCGTACAGGAGATCGAGCTTCTTCACCTCGCCCTTCAGCGTTTCGAAGAGCGCCATCTCGGTGAAGCCGCCGGGCACGTAATGGAAACGACTGACGAGGTCCTCCCAGACCTTGGGGTCGAACTCCTTGCGCGTATGGAACTTCTTGATGTCCTCGGTCATGCGCGCGCGGAACGACTCGGTGTCGAGCGCGTCCATGGCGGTGCCGAGCAGCGCGAAGTTCTCCGAGAGGAGCCCGTCGCACGCGAGGTTGTAGAGCGCCGGCACGAGCAGGCGCTTCGTGAGATCGCCGGACGCGCCGAACACGAGCATCACGCACGGCTGGCTCGGCGGGGCGCTATCGGGAGCCGCCGCGCCAGCTGTGCGTACCAAGAGAGAAGGGTGCGGAGCGTTGGCCATGAGCGGCCTACTTCGCGGTCCACTCCGTATGGAACGAGCCCGGCTTGTCGATGCGCTCATAGGTGTGCGAGCCGAAGTAGTCGCGCTGCGCCTGCGTGAGATTCGCGGGGAGCCGCTCGCGACGGATCGAGTCGTAGTAGCCGAGCGCCGTGCTCATCGCCATCACGGGAACGCCGGCGCCGATCGCCTGCGCGACCGTGCTACGCCAGCCGTCTTGCCGCTCGCCGAGCTCCTTGCGGAAGCCCGAGTCGATCAGCAGGTTGGTGAGGTTCGGGTCGCGGTCGTAGGCCTCCTTGATGCGGCCGAGGAACTGCGCGCGGATGATGCAGCCCGCCTTCCAGATGCGGGCGAGCTCGCCGAGGTTGATGCCCCACTCGCGGATGTTGGACGCGTTGCGAAGCAGGTTCATGCCCTGCGCGTAGCTGCACGCCTTCGCGCAGTAGAGCGCCGCGCGGACATCGGCGATGAGCTTCTTCTTGTCGACTGCAGATCCGCTCTTCGGTCCGGTCGGACCGGCCAGGAGCTTGCTGATGGCGACGCGGTTCGTCCGGTCGGACGAGATGAGGCGCGCCTCGACCGACGCGGCGATGACCGGGATGGGCGAGCCGATCTCGGCGGCGTCCTGCACGGTCCACTTGCCGGTGCCCTTGGCGGCAGCCGCGTCGACGATGAGGTCGATGAGGTCCTTGCCGGTCTCGGGATCCTTCTTGCGGAAGATGTTGGCGGTGATCTCGATGAGGAACGACTGGAGCTCGCCGCGGTTCCACTCGTCGAACGTGTCCGCGAGCTCGGCGTTCGACAGGCCGCCGAGGTTCTTGAGGACGTCGTAGGCCTCGGCGATGAGCTGCATGTCGCCGTACTCGATGCCGTTGTGCACCATCTTCACGTAGTGACCGGCGCCACCGGGTCCGCAGTACGTGACGCACGGGCCGTCGGCCTGCGCGGCGATCTTCGTGAGGATCGGCGCCATGTCGTCGTAACCCGCGCGATCGCCGCCGGGCATCATCGACGGACCGTGGCGAGCTCCCTCCTCACCTCCCGAGACGCCCATGCCGAAGAAGCGGATGCCTTTGGGGGCGAGCTCCTTCGCGCGGCGTTCGGTGTTGTGGAAGTACTCGTTGCCGGAGTCGACGATCATGTCGTCCTTCTCGAGCAACGGAAGGAGACCCGCGATGGTCTTGTCGACGACCTCGCCGGCCTTCACGAGGAGGATGATCCGGCGCGGACGACGGAGCGAAGAGACGAACTCCTTCAGGTCCTTGAAGCCCTGAATCTTCTTCGCGCCTTCGCGCTGCGCCTTGGCGACGAACTTGTCGACGGGCTCCGGCCACGCGTCCCAGCCGGCGCACGAGAATCCTTTTTCGTCGATGTTCAGGGCCAGGTTCTGGCCCATCACGCCCAACCCAACCATTCCGATCTCGAGCTCGCCCATCTTCGTGCCTCCCTGGAGAGCGGAGGATAGTAGGGCAGTTCGACGACGTCGGGACGCCGTTTCCGATCGGGCAATGGAGCGTCGTCGGATCGGACGTTTACCTGCATGACGCCGGCTGCCACGCTGGATCGATGGGGAGAAATCGTCGTGCGAGCGTCCTGGTCGCCGCACTCTTCCTGACCGCAGTGGCGGGCCTTGCCGGGGTGACGGCCTGCGGGACGATCCTCGGTATCCACCCGGACAACAGCGCGCCGCCGGGCGCCGACGGCGGCGAGACGGATGCTGCGCCGACGCCGGCAACCGGCGACGCGTGCATTTTCGACGATCCCGGATCGAAGTTCAGCGACGTGTGCGGTTTCGGTCCGTGAGCACCGATAGCAATTGAGGAGGGAGGATTCCTTGAAGGTCGCAACCGTCTTTCGTTTCGGTCTCGCGGCGGCCCTGCTGGTCGCCGCGACG
>JAXDMI010000873.1:0-4212 GCA_034666145.1 Myxococcales bacterium
CGCCTCGCTGCTACCGAGGAGCTCGGCGGTCCGCAGCGGCAGCGATCCTTGCGCCACGGGTTGCTTCACCTCCGCGCGATGACGGAGGGCCTCGTCGACGATGCGGCGCAGCTCGTGGCCTTGAAAAGGCTTCGTGATGTACTGCGATGCCCCCCGCTGCATCGCCTCGACCGCGGCAGCGATCGAGCCCTCCGCGGTCACGAGGACGACGGGAAGCCCAGGATGGATGCGCCGGAGCTCCGTCATCAGCTCTACGCCGTCCACCGGGCCGAGGCGGATGTCGCTGACGACGAGGTCGAAGGCCTCTTCCCGGCAGGCCGACAGCGCCGCTGCGCCGGAGGTCACGACCTTGCACCGTGTACCCTCCGCGATCAGCTCGCTCGCGATGATCTGCGCGAGGTCCGGCTCATCGTCGATGACGAGGATGGAGCGGTCCGTCATCGTGTCTTCTGGAGAGCCATGCTTCGCCGCGTCTCGTCCTGGCGCATGGGCGGCCGAGTGCGACGAGCATGCCAACGCAACGCGACGCGTCGAACAGTTCGAACGCGTCGAACGCGTCGAACGATCACCGCTCTGTGACGAGCGATGTCAGAGCGACGTCGACGCGAACGCCACGCGTGTACCAAGCAGCCGCCACAGCGCCCACCGGCTCGCCGTGATTCGCGGTTCACACTGCACGGAAATCCTCGCTCCTGAGGAGGGGCGACGATCGTCCCGCATCAACAAAGGCAACGGTCGTACCGCGCGCGCCGCTCGTCAGCGCGCGCCGCGCGGGTCACCGCGTCACTGAGCCTTGCTGGGCGGGTTCTTGAAGGAGGCCTTCTCGGGCGCGGGCTCGAGGACCTCGACCTTCTCGTAGGTGATGACACCGTTGACGGGATCGGAGACGAGACCGGTCGACGACTTCGAGAAGCTGAAGCCGTACTTGCCGGTGACCTTCACCTTCGCGCCGACGGCGGGGATCGGATACGGCACGTCGACACTCCAGATGTCGTCCTTGAAGTAGTCCTTCGCCGGGTCCTTGATCTCCTTGAGCTTGTCGTACTTCTGCATCGCCTCGTAGACGGTGGCGACGTTCTTCGCCCAGCCGAGCACGCGGATGCGCGGCGCGTCTTTGCCGGCGCCCTTCGTGTCCGCGATGTAGAAGGAGGGGATCTCGATGGGCGGCGAGCCGGCGGGCGGGCAGTCGTCCGGATCCTTCTTGCCGACCTTGTGGATCGCGCAGGACGGAGCGTTCGAGTACGTCTCCTCGACGATGTAGCCGACGATCGGGATGGAGGCCTTCGTGACCTCGCTCGAGTGCATGCGGCTACGGAGGTGGTGCGATGCACCCGCGACCGTGTACGCGTCGCCGACCTTGATCGGCGCCTGGTTGATCTGTGGAGGCGTCGGCAGGTTCGGCGAGCGACCGGACCACGCCGGCGCGGGCTTGTACGGCTCGTCTCCGCTTCCGCATGCGCCGCTGACGCAGGCGAGAGTGAGGACCGTGATTCCGAACGCGCCGGAGCGCAGCGTGGATCGCATGGGGCGAAAGGAATACCACGGACGAAATCGCCCGGACAAGCAGCTAAACTGGCGCCCGGGAGGACCGATCGCATGAGCCTTCGAAGAATCAGGCCTGCCGTAGCGGCGGACTATCCGGCCTTCGTGAGGCTGTTTCCCGAGCTGGCGGTCGATGATCCCATGCTGGAGCAGGACCGCTTCGACCGCGAGGTCGTGCCGACGACGCTGGTGATGGAGGCCGGGGAAGGCCCCGATCCCGCGCATATCGTCGGTTATGCGCACTACCAAATCCTGAAAGGCCTCACCTACGTCCGGCACATCGTCGCCTCACCCGAGCTGCGTCGGACCGGCGTGGGACGGGCGTTGCTGGAGGCGATCGCCGACCTCGCGCGTGCGTCGGGCTCGACGTCGTGGTGCCTCAACGTGAAGCCCTCGAACGTCGCCGCGATCGCGCTCTACCGCCACATGGGCATGACGCCGGCCTTCGAGAGCCGCGCGATGAGGCTAGACTGGGCCATCGCCGACGCAGCTCCTCGCATGCAGAATGCACGCATCACGTCGCGCGTCATCGAAGCTGCGGACGACGCACGCGTCGAGCCGGCGATGAAGCTCATGGATGGGCAGCTCGCGCTCGCGCGAGCTCTGGACGGTCGCGTGCTCATCGGACTCTTCGAAGGCGATCACGACGTGCTCGGCGCGGCGGTGTTCCATCCCCACTATCCGAGCGTCTATCCGTTTCGGCTCGCGCGACCCGAGCTCGCGTTCGCGCTGCTGCATGCGGTTCGGCCCCATGCGCCGACCGACGATCACCTGCACGTGGTCAGCGAGGGCCAGCTCGACGTTGCCGACGCATTGATCGCGGCAGGTGCCACGCTCAAGATGGAGATCGTGCACATGAAGGGCGCGTTGCCCGGCCCGGCGCTCAGCGCGAATCGCTGACCAGCGCCACCGCGGTTCCGGTCGCGGCCACCCGATAGGCTGCCCCCGACGTCTCGTCGGCGACGTACTCCACGACCGTCTCACCGTCGCCGAGGCGCGGGAGCGCGCCGACGCAATCACGGACGTCGACGACGCGCGTGCGGAACGCCGGCTCGAGACCAGAGCGCACACGCTCGATCCAAGCATGGCGGCGCTTCAGGCGCAGCGTCGCGCGAATCACGAGCGCGAGAGCGCCGAGCACGCCGACGATGGCGACGGCACTGGGAAACGCCGACGGCGTCGTGATCCTCGTCGTTCCCTCCGAGACCCACTCCGTCACCGGGTGGTCGAGCACGCACGTACCCAAGAGGCCGAAGAGGCTCGCCATCGCGAGCCATGCGCCGCCGATGCGCGCCGCGCGGTCGGTCGAGGCGTGCGTGTTGGCGCGCACGTCGTCCCATCCGGCGGCGGTGAGGATCCCCAGCGGCACACCGTAGATCACGCCCGTCGCGCTGCCGAAGAACGCGCCGAGCACGCACGCGAACACGAACTCGCCGCTATCGCGATGCGCGAGCATCGCCGCCGGGATGATGGTCGACGCAGCGCCGAGGAGCGCGGCAAGCAGCACCGTCATGCCGAAGGCGCGCGCGGCGCTCCTTGCGCTCAGCGACGACGCCACGACGGCCGCGGCGAACGGCGCGCTCGTCAAAGCGATAACCACGCGCAGCGCGCCGTCGTCGAAGCGGGGGTACAGCCCCGCGTACGCACACACACCGCACCCGATGCCCGCCGCGAGCGCGAGCCACGCGCGCGGCGAGATGCGAGGTTGGGTGAACGAGGGCGGAAGCAGACCGGTCGTGAATCGCATCGAAGGTTCGACGCGCCAGGTCGTTCCCCCATTCCACGGGGAGCGACCGTTCACCGCCGAATCGCGACCGATCGCGCTGGTTCTTGGCTACTTCACGCCTACTTGACGACGGGCGCCTGCTGGGCGCACTTGCCGGCGATGCACTTCTGCTTGGGATCGCAGCAGTCGCCGTCGACGACGCACTTCTCGAACTCCTGCACGCATTGCGTACCGGGCGGCTTGTCCTGGCACACCAGCGCACCGCCGTCCGGGTCCTTGCGGCAGAAGCCGTTGCAGCACTCGTCGCCCGACTCGCACGAGTTGCCGTTCGACTTGCAGGGGTCGACGACCCAGAAGCCGCGCGAGTTGCCGGCGCCGAGCTCCTGGCCCGGGAGATAGAACGCGGGATGGCTCGGGTCGACCGCGCCGGTGACGATGTCGACGGCCGCGACCCACAGCTTCTTCTGCGGCGTGCCGTCGCCACCGGTCTGCCCGAAGGGCTTGCCGTTGAGCAGGTTTCCGTAGATGCGGCGCGACGTGAAAACCACCCAGTAGTAGCCGCCCGAAGGCACGGGATTGACGGTCGGCTGGTAGTTGAGCTGCGTGTCGTCCGGGTGGTCCGCGTTGGTGGGGAGACCGACGCCGTTGGCGTTGACGAGCGCGCGGGCATCGTTCGGGACGACGTCCTTGGCGATCCAGAGCGCCGACTTCGCCGAGTACCAGGTGGTGAGCTGGCAGTTGTAGATGCTCGTGCGGTCGGCGGGATCGCCGCTGCACGTGCCGCGCGCGAGCTCGTTGTTGAACACCACCGCCTTGCCGTCGGGAAGGAACGACGGCCACGACGGGTAGGTCGCGGGGTTCTTGTAGATCTCGCGCAGGCCCGAGAACGCGTGACCGCCCGCGGCGGTGCACGCGGTGGAGCCCGCGGGTGCGCCGCACGTGAA
>JAXDMI010000874.1:0-4556 GCA_034666145.1 Myxococcales bacterium
CTGCACGCCGAGGCGCGTGGTGCGCGAACCGGGCCGCGCGAAGACGAGCGTGTGCTGGCCGGGCGTGACCGGGACGTCGCACGGCGCCGTGCACACCACCGGCGCATCGTCGGCGTCGATGCGGATCGTGGCGCCCTCTGCGCCGGTCACACGCACGGTGCCGACGACGCGCGTGAGCTTCAGCGTCACGGTCTTCTCGGCGCCGATGCGGACGTCGACCGGCGGCGACGTGGCCTCGTCGTAGCCTTGGAGCTCGGTGATGACCGTGTACGTGCCGGGCACGAGCGCGAGCGTCTGCGGTGCCGTCCCGCGATCGCCGAGGTCCTTGCGGTTCAAATAGACGAGCGCGCCGGGCGGCTCCGTCTCCACCTTGAGGAGCGCGATGCTCGGCCCGATGCGCAAGAGCGACTCGCGGATGCGCGCCTTCACCGCCGCGTCGGTCTCGCCCTCGAGCGCGCGCTGGTAGTAGCGATACGCGTCGGCGAACTGGCGAAGGTGCTCGTAGGTGCGCGCGATGTTGAACATCACGTTGCGGTTCCGCACGAGCCGGTTCGACGCGAGGAAGTGCGCGAGCGCGTTCTTGTAGTCCTTCTCCCCGTACGCCTCGGCGCCGAGCGTGAAGAGGTGATCGGCCTCGTCCGCGACGTCGTCGGCGCGCGCAGGCCCCGCCGCCGTCATGAAGACGAACGCTACGAGGACAGCAACCAGGGACGTCGCTCGCGCGACTCGCGTGGCCAAGCGGACCAGCGCATTCCCGGTCGCGCAGCCAGTTCGCGACGCGCTCTCTCGCACCCTCTCCTCAGTCGGCTCAGCGTTTCAGTCGGATATCGAGACCGGGCCCGTTCGCGGTCGCCGTGGCAGTCGCCGTTGGCTTGGCAGTGGGGGTCCCGGTCGTCCCGGCAAGTGGGCCAGGCGGCTTTCCCCCGACGGGAGGCCGCGACTTTACGGTGGAGGAGGCGTCGGGAGCAAGGGGGACGGCGGGCGTGCCAGGCGTGCCAGGCGTGCCAGGGGCGAGGGCCGAGAGCGAGACGACCGAGCGCACGTTGTCGAGCGACGGACCTTGAACGAGATGCGACGGCGCGAAGCCTTCTTTCGTGATGACGAACGTCCGCGGGGCCGATGACACGCTCGCGCGATCGATGGCGATCTTCACGGGCGTCTCGCCGAGGGCGTTCTCGCCCTCGCTCACCGTGGCTCCGGACGGCGCCGAATCGATGGTGAGCGTGAAGGCCGCCGCCGCGCCGGTGCCGCCCGCCGCGCCGGTGCTCTCACCGCCATTCGAGGTGCTCGACGAGCCCGTGGCATCACCGGCGTGAGGGCGCGTCTTCAGGTAGATGCCGACGCTCGCGACCAGCGTGGCAACGAGAAGCAGCGCGAGGATCGGCGCTGCGCGTGACGGCTTTGCCGGCTCGGGCGGAGGTGCAGGCGCCGCCATCGGGCGGGGCGTCATCCCCGCGTAGCCGGGGATCGGGTGCACCACCGTCGGCGGAACACGGAGCTGCTCGCCGTGATAGCTGCCGTGACCGGAGGGATATTCGTTGACGAGGTGCGGGGCCGACCCCGAGATGTGCGGGAGTGGACCGCTACCGCTGCTGCTCAGCTGCGGGAGTGGACCGCTGCCGCTGCCGGCCATGCTGTAAGGCCCGCTTCCGGTGTTCGCGAAGGCATGCGGTCCGCTCGAGTTCCCGCGACGCATGCTGTGCGGCGTGCCGAAGACCTCTTCTTCGCAGGCCATGAGATGCGCTTGCAGCTGCTCGAGCGTCGGGCGGTCGTTGGGATGGCGCGCGAGCAGATGCTGCACGAGCGCTTCGAGGCTGTCGGGCACCTGCGCGTCCGGCGCGACCTCGCGGATGGTGGGCACGCTCCGCGCGAGCTTCGCCACCATGAACTCCGACATCGTCGAGCCGACGAAGGGGAGGCGACCGGCGACGGCCTGGAAGAGGATCGTACCGAGCGCGTAGTAGTCGCTGGCGGGAAACGCGGTGCCCTCGAACTGCTCGGGCGCCATGTAACGCGGCGTTCCGACGAAGACGCCGTCCTGCGTGAGATCCTGCGCGTCGCCCGGACGACCGAGCACCTTGCCGATGCCGAAGTCGACGAGCTTCACGATCTCGCTGCCGTCGCCCTCGGGCACGAGGATGATGTTCGACGGCTTGAGGTCGCGATGGACGATGCCGCGCTTGTGCGCCTCGCGGAGGCCGCGTCCGATCTGGCGGGCGAGGATGAGCGTCTCCGGGATGGTGAGCCGGCCGCGCGTCTTGAAGCGGTGCGTGAGCGTCTCGCCGGCGAGGAACTCCATCGCGATGAAGTACTGCTCGATGTGCGAGCCCTCGACCTTGCCGTAGTCGAAGAGCGTGACGACGTTCGGGTGTTGGAGCTTCGCGAGGATGCTCGCCTCCTGGAGGAAGCGCTTCAGGAACTGCGACTCGTGCTCGTGGTCGCCGTCGCCCTGCACCACCTTCAGCGCGACGGGTCGCTCGAGGGGAACCTGCGTCGCGTAATAGATGCGACCCATGCCGCCGCGCGCGATGGCGGAGAGGACGCGGTACTTGCCGTTGACGAGGCTGCCGACGAGCGGATCGCGGCGCGAGTCGCTGGCGCTCTCCTCCGGCCCTTGCTCCGCCATCTCTCTATCGCCCGCACCCATCGAAGCTTGTAGGCAAGCGTATCACGCCGCCGGAGGATGGACGTTTCGGGCAAGGTCTCGTCCGAGCCTCCGGCCGCGAAGGTGAGGGCGCGTGGGCGTATGAGCGCAAGGCCAGCGCAGGTCCTGGCTCAGGCCGCGTCAGCCCGTGTCAGCGCCTCCGCGACGTGCGGCGGATCCGGTCGAGAAACGCCGGCTCGAAGACGCCGTCGACGCGGACCGAATAGCGAAACCACGGGTCGGCGTGCACGCCGTGCCAGTCCATGTCGTTGAACCAGTAGATGGGAGCGTCGACGGGTACCTCGGCCGAGCCGTCCGGAGACGCGACGTAGAACCGCTTATGGCGACCCCCCGTGCCGTGGGCCGCCCGGCTCGGCTCGAAGCTGATCGACTGCGCGACGGCGAGCGCCTTGCCGGGCTCGCTGTCGCGATGGGCGGGCGCGTGGTCGTTCGGCTGGAGGCCGAAGATGACGACGCGGCCCATCTCGATCATGGGTAGCGACTCGACGAAGGCGACGGTCTTGGGGAAGACGGCGCGCGCTTCGTCGGAGAAGTCCTTGCCGGAGCCGGAGTGCTTGTCCTCCCAGCGATCGTTCTCGAGGAGGTGGTAGCAGACCTTCCACGGGAAATAGACGCCGTAGCGTTGCTCGAGGAGCCGCGTCTGGGCGCTCGAGAACGGGCGATCGGTCTCGTCGCCGAACGTGAGCTGGGGATCGCGCGGGTCGGTGGCGCTCGTCGCGTCGGGGTCGTCGCCGAGCGCGACGAGCTCGGCGATCTCCTCCGGCGACATCGCCTGGATGGCGTGCATGGCGTCGCGGTAGGGATCCTCGAGGACCCACGGCGCGCAGACGCCCATCCACTTGAGGGTTCCGCCCGTGTACGAGGTCTCGACGGTCGCGAGGCCGCGCGTGATCTCGCGATGGAGCTCGTCGAAGGAGGACGTGTCGATCAGCTCCGAGAGATCGGCGAAGGGCTTGCCGAAGATCCCGGCCAGGCGAGCGGCGGCGCGAGCGGGAGGGGGATCGGGATGGGAAGGTCGGACGAGGCGCTCGGGCGCGACCATCCTGGCGAAGGCCTCTGCGCCTTCCTCGACGTCGGTGTATTGTGCACGCATTGCGAGCGACGACATCCCGCGCTCCTGGCGCTCGCAGGCGATGCGGTCTTCGTCGTGGACGCGGGCCCAGAAGGCGACGACGTCGTCGAAGGAGCTCTCGGGCGCGTCCTCGTGGACGTAGGTGCTGGCGACGACGCGCGTGCGACCTTTGCCGAGCGGGAAGAGGACGAACGTGAGGAGGTAGTCGGGCTGCAGGCTCGTGAGGAGGTTGGGAAAGCGCATCGCGTCGTGGACGACGCGCCGGTCCTCCTCGGGCACGAGGAACGGCCGATCGTTGCGCTTCCCGGAGAGCGACACGGTCTCGGCGCTCGGAGCGATGGGCATGATCGCGCCGAGCCATGGCCCCGTTGCGCCGTCGGCTCCGCGCGGCATCCACGTCTCGGCGAGCGCGGAGGGCGTGAGCGCCTCGAGCGCGGGATGCACGCTCGCGAAGTGCAGCGACTCCTGGAAGTTCTCGACCACGTGGGTCCTGCGCGCCGCGACGTCGTTGGCGACGCGGTGCGCGCGCTTCAGTCGCGCGCGCGCGAGGTCGGCGCGAGCGAGCCAGGGCGGCACCTCGCCGAGCGCCTCGGCGAGGGGAGGCGCATCGTCGTCGAGCGTGACGAAGACGAACCCGTGCGCGGTCTCGATGCGCACGGGCGCGAGGTCGCTGACCTGCGCGCAGGCGCGTCCGTCGAGCTCGAACTCGAAGTTGTGGTACGGGCACGTGAACCGCGCGGCGGTGCCTTCGTCGGGCGCGGAGAGGTCGAAGAGCGCCGAGCCGCGATGCGTGCAGACTGCATGAAATGCGCGGAGGGC
>JAXDMI010000875.1:0-6608 GCA_034666145.1 Myxococcales bacterium
TCACGATCGAGGGCATCGTCGCTGTCGTCGACAGCGGGCTCGTGCGCGTGGTGCGTCATGCGCCTTGGTCCGGTCTGCCGGCGCTCGGCATCGAGAAGACCAGCCGCGCCTCCGCCACGCAGCGCGCAGGCCGCGCCGGGCGAACGCGCCCCGGACGCGCGCTCCGCCTCTATACCAAGGGCGATTTCGACACGCGCCCCGACCACGACACGCCCGAGATCCTCCGCGTCGATCTCTCGCAGACGATGCTCGAGCTCGCGGCCTCCGGCGCGCGCGCTCGTGACGTGGCGTGGCTCGACGCGCCGAAGCCCGACGCGCTCTCCGCGGCCGAAGAGCTCCTCGGCCGGCTCGGCGCCGTCGACGGCAACGGCGGCATCACCGACGTCGGTCGTCGGATGCTCGCCTTCCCTCTTCATCCGCGTCAGGCACGCATGCTCGTCGAAGCGGAGCGACGCGGCGTCGGCGACGACGGCGCAGTCCTCGCGGCGATCGTCGGCGAGCGTGATCTCCGCGCCGGCACGAAGACGCGCTTCGACCAGCCAGGCGGAGGTGGCGGAGGTTCGCGCAGCCTCGACGTGGCCACCGAGACGAGCGATCTCCTCGGCCTCCTCGATCGCTTCCGCGAAGCCGAGGGCTCGAGCTTCTCCGCGCACGCCATCCGCGCCATCGGCCTCGATCAGGGCGCGGTCCACGCCGTCGAGCGGGCGCGGAAGCAGCTCGGACGCATCGTGCGCAACGTGGACGCAAAGACGCCGCAGTCACCGAAGGCCTCCGACGATGCGCTGCTCATGGCGGTCCTCGCCGGCTTCCCCGATCGCGTGGCGCGCCGAAAAAGAGCCGGATCGCGCGATCTCGCGCTCGCGCAAGGCGGCACCGCCGAGCTCGCCGAGACGAGCGCGGTGCGCGACGCGCCATGGATGGTCGCCGTCGACGCCGAGCTCGTTCGCGGGCGCACGCTCGTTCGCGTCGCGAGCGGCATCGAGCCAGAGTGGCTCATCGAGCTCTTCGAGGAGCGCATTCGCGAGGTCGCCGATCTGTCGTTCGACGACGCGAAGGGCGCGGTCACCGGCGGTTCGAAGATGCTCTACGACGCGCTCGCCATCGCCGAGTCACCGGGGTTCGACAAGAACGACCCGAAGGTCGCGGACCTCCTCTTCGAGAAGGCGAAGGCGCGCGGCGCACGCTCGCTCGTCGCCAGTGACGCGTTCTCGCGCTGGCTGGCGCGTGCGCGCTTCGCGGCATCGCAGGACAAGTCGCTCCGTGCGCCCACCGACGAGGACGTCATGCATGCGCTGCGCGCGATGTGCGAAGGCAAGACGACGCTGCGCGAGGTCGAAGAGGCGAACCTCCTCGACACGCTGCGCAGCGAGATCGGCGGCTTCGCGAAGATCGAAGAGCTCGCGCCCGAGCGCGTGAAGCTCGCCAGCGGGCGCACCGCCGAGATCGCGTACGACGAGGGCAAGCCGCCCTGGATCGAGTCGTACCTCCAGGACTTCTTCGGCACGAAGAGCACGCCGCATGCGGGACGCGTCCCCATCGTGCTGCACCTCCTCGCGCCGAACAAACGCGCCGTCCAGGTGACCACCGACCTCGCGGGCTTCTGGGAACGCCACTATCCCGCGGTGCGCAAGGAGCTGATGCGGAAGTACCCGCGTCACGCCTGGCCCGACGACACGAGCATCGCCGTCCCGATGAAGCCGCCCCGCCAGCGCCGCTGACGCCGATCGCGGCTCTCGAAAGCGCGAAGCCGAAAAAACGTTCGAGCGGTGCATCCGGAGTACGGCGAGGCCTCCGCGCCTCCGGCGGCGCCGGCCGGCGCTGCGGGCGCTGACCCGATGGCACCAGCTCCGGCGCCGGCCGCCGGCATGGCGATCGTTCGCGTCATCCATGCGTCGGCTGATGCGCCGAGCGTCGACGTCTACGTGAAGGGCTCGCCCACGCCGATCGTCACCGCGCTCACCTACGGCCAGACGTCGGGCTGGCTCGACGTGCCGCCCGGCACGTACGAGCTCGAGCTGCGCGCTGCTCCTTCGAAGCCGAGCGATCCCATCGCCTACAAGACGAGCGCGCTCACCATCCCGGCCGGCGCGAAGATCAGCGCCGTGGCGGCGGGCCTGCTCGGTTCGCAGGACACCGACACGGCGTTCCGCGTGGTGCCCGTCGTCGAGGGCTTCGGACCTGCGCAGCCGGGCACCGCTCGCGTTCGCGTGTTGCACGCCGGCTCCGACGCGCCGAGCGTCGACCTCGACGTCGGCAACGACAACCCCGCCACGCCCGAGGTGGCCGGCCTCGCGCGCTTCGCCGATACCGGCACGGCCGGCGTCGCGCTCCCCGCGGGAGCTCCGCTCGCCATCGGCATCGCCGCGGGCGGCGCGCGCGTCACGGCGTTCACGACGCCGAAGCTCGCGGATGGTGCGAACGTCCTCGTCGTCGCGACCGGTCTCCTCGGCAAGCTCGCTCGCGAGCGTGACGGCTTCGCGCTGCTCGCCGTCGGAGGAACGGCAGCATCGGCTTCGTGAATCAGGATCCGCAGGTCTACGCGCTCCACGCCTCGCCCGATGCGCCGCGCGTCGATGCGTTCGTCGGCGCGAACGAGATCGTCGACGACGTCGGCTTCGGCGAGCTGTCGCGACCGATCCGCGTGCAGCCCGGCTCGTACACCATCGACCTCTTCGCGCACGCTGACGGAAGCACGCGTCCCTCGGATGCGCCTGCGCTCTCGGCGTCGACCGGCGCGCTCGAGGCCGGCGAGCGTTACCTCACGGTGGCGACCGGGTTCCTCACCGGCAGCGGCGCGCAGGCGATTCGGCTCGTCGGTTATCGCGAGGGCTTCGCGCTCGGCACGGGCAAGCCGCAGCTCCGCGCCGTGCATTCTTCGCCGGATGCCACCGAGGTCGACATCGGTCTCGCATCGGCCTCCGCGATCGATCCGGTCCTCTTCGCGGGCCTCGCCTTCTCGAAGGCATCGGCCGACGAAGGCATCGGGGCGAGCGTCGGGCACCTGCCGATCGGCATCACGCCGGCGGGCCTGAACACCTCGCTCGTCGCGCGCTTCACCGTGCCGGCAACCATCGACGAGCGCGCCTTCGTGCTCGCGGCCGGTGCGCTGAATGCGCATCGCGGCCAGGGCTTCCGGTTGCTCGTCGTCGACACGGCGGCCTCGCCGTGGACCGTGACTGCGGCGCTGCCGCACTGAGGCGACGGGGGCACGAGCACCCGCGATTCGACCGCGGTACTTGGCTTCGTTGCCCTTAGAATGACGGTGCCGCAGCAGGACGACCTCCGTCCGGTGGCACCGTCTTTTTTTTGTACTCGTCGCGATCCCTTCTGCCTCCCCGGTCGTACATCCCATGCCTGTCGTGTCCCCACTCCTACCCCGCATCGCCGAAGGCGATCGCAGCGCGATCCGCGACTGCATCGCTCGGTACGGCGGACTGGTGTGGTCGCTCGCCAGGCGGGCAGCGCAGAACGATGCGGAGGATGCGGTGCAAGAGATCTTCCTCGACCTCTGGAAGAGCGCGGCGCGGTTCGATCCGCGCGTGGGCAGCGAGGTGACGTTCGTCGCCACCATCGCGCGCCGGCGCCTCGTGGATCGCCGCCGGCAACGACAGCGCCGTCCCGAGACCGAGTCCCTCGGCGACGCCGGCGAGTCGGCAGCGGCCTCGTCGAGCGGCATGGCACCGGAGATGGGCGCGGAAGCAGCGCTCGCCGCGCGTGCCCTCGATCAGCTCCGGCCCGAGCAACGCCAGGTGCTCATCCTCACGGCGTGTCATGGTCTCTCGCACGAAGAGGTGGCGAGCTCGACGGGCATGCCGCTCGGCACTGTGAAAGCGCACGCACGACGCGGCCTCATCCGCGTGCGCGAGGCGCTCGGCGAGGTGCCCATTCCTGGTGCGCCTGGTGCGCCAGGTGCGCCGGGCACGCCGGGTGCGCCAGGTACGCCTGCCGGCATGGAGGCCGTACGATGAGCGACACCCACGATCGTCTCCTCGAGCTGCTCACGGATCGTGCGCTCGTCGGCCTCGGGCAGCGCGAGCAGATCGAGCTCGCCGAGCTGCTCGTCAAGGTGCAGGACGTCGACATCGCCGCCTTCGACAAGGCAGCGGCCGCCGTCGCGCTCGCCACGCTCGGCCCGATCGAGAAGATGCCGGCAGGGCTCGCAGAGCGACTCGAACAAGCTGCGCTCGAGGGGCCGGGACGCCCTGCCTCCGACTACACGACGACGCGCCAGCTCGACAAGCTCGCGCCGGGGCTCGTCATGACGCAGGTCGACGAGATCATCGAGCCAGAGCCGATCGCGCCCGAGTCGTCGGACCGGGAGCCTGCCCTGGACTTCAAGAAGACGCTCGCGGTCGACGAGCGGCCCGCGGCGCGACCGGGGATGCTCACCCAGGAGCCCGCGTCCATCCCGACGCTCACACGGCCGAACGACCCGTACGTCATGAAGAAGATCGGGACGACGCCCCACGCGTTCGCCCCCAAGCCTCCGACGCCTCCGACGCCTCCGACGCCTCCCGCACCGCACCCGTCGGCACCGCGGGTCGCTGCGGCTGCGGTGCAATCGTCCGGTCCCGCGCGCCCGTATCCGTCGCACGGGTCGGGTTCCATGCCCTCGCCGTACGTTCGCGATCCACGCTCGGCGCCGTCGCCGTACGCGAACGTGGTGCCGCTTCCCGCGGCGCGCGCGCCTTCGCGAGCGTTCGCGATCGCGGGTTGGGTGGCGGCCGCAGCGTGCTTGCTGCTCGCGGCGGGCGCATTCGCGCGGCGCACGACGACGCCCGGTCCCGTCGCCACGGTTCCCACGACGACGCCGTCGACGCAGGTCGCGACGCCGGCGTCGGCCACGACCGGCTCCGCGTCGCCGTCTGCCCAGCTCGCGGCACAGCTTGCGGCGCTCACGCCCAGCGAGCTCCGCGACAAGCTGCTCGCCGCCGAGGGGACTGCGCGCGCCGAGTGGACGCCCACGAAGGACCCGCTCGGCAAGGCGGCGACCGGCGAGGTGGTGTGGAACAACGACCAGCAGAAGGGCACGATGCGCTTCCGCGGTCTCGCGAAGAACGATCCGTCACGTGCGCAGTATCAGCTGTGGATCTTCGACAAGACGCGCGACGAGAAGTACCCCGTCGACGGCGGCGTCTTCGACGTCGACTCCGAGACGGGCGACGTCATCGTTCCGATCCGTGCAACGTTGGCGGTGAACGCTCCCCTGCTCTTCGCGGTGACGCTGGAGAAGCCCGGCGGCGTCGTCGTGTCGAAGCGCGATCGCATCGTCGTCACGGCGAAGCTGCCGGCCGGCTGATCCGACGCTGCGCTCCGTGCTCGGTCACGCGACGCGAGTGAGGATGCGCTCCACGCTGCGCGCTGCCTCGTGCATGCGTCCGACGCGCGTTCCGAGCGCGGCGAGATACATCGTGCCCCGCGCCGACGTCACGGCCTTCGAGAGGACGTCGGTCCCTGCCGTGAGGCGCTCGCAGAGCTCGGTGACATGACCGCCCGCGATCGGCTCGGCGACGGCCCCGAGGATGGCGAGCTCCTGCGCGGTGCCCATGCCGCTGATCACGAGCCCTCGCGCATCGACGATCGCGATCGACGTGACGTCGCTGCGCTCCTTCACGGCTGCGAGCAGGAGGCGAAGGGCCTCGTCCTTGAACCCGCTGCGCCTTCTACGTCGTTCAGTCGTCATGGCGTTCCTCCTGGCGTGCGCGCGCCGCCGATCACCGCGGAGGCACGCTCGATCGGGGTTACGCCTGGGCGGCCGTGCGGGCCAAATTACGTGGCATCGGCGGAGGTCGCATGGCACATCACGCGGCCATGCTCTCTCGACTCGTCGTCCCGTCGACATTCGCTGCAACGGTCTGCGCCGTCGGCGCAGCGCTCGCGCTCTGTTGCTTCACGGCATGCGCGAAGGACGCCACCGGCGGGAGTACCGGCACCGGGACCGACACCGAAGCCGGCAGCAGCGTCGAGGCAGGCACCGAGACCGGCACCGAAGCAGGCAGCGGCGCCGAGGCCGGCACCGACGCCGGCGCGCAGTCCGATGGTTCGACGATCGTCGACGGGCCCGGCACCGACGGCACGGTGTGCTCGTTCAATCGCGACTGCCACGCGGCGCTTCGCTGCGAGTGCGATGAGACCGCGGGCTGCGCGTGCAAGCCCGGCGCGCGTGGCACGGGACGGAACGGCATCGACGCGTGCACGTCCGGCAACGCCTGCGCGAGCTCGGTGTGCGTCGAGGGTCCGCCCGATGCAGGGTCGTTCTGCTCCGACGAGTGTGTGACCTCGGCGCAATGCACCGGGATGCACCCGCTCTGCACCGACATCGCGTTCGTCGGACGAATCTGCATCCGCACGCCGCCGCAATGAATACGAGAACGAGAGACTAGAAGCGACTCGCCGGAGCGCTGCCCGCGGGGTGCGGAGCCGTCGGTACCGGGACCGGCGGCTTGAGGCCGGCCTTCTTCGCCGATGCGCTCGACGCGGCCGCATTGCTCGCGGCTCCGGAGGCCGACGGCGCCGTTCCGCTGTTGGGCGTGGCCGGCGTGACCGGCGTGATGATCGCCCCGGTCGCGGAGGTGGGGCTGCTCGTGCCGCCGCCCGCACCTGAAGAC
>JAXDMI010000876.1:0-3450 GCA_034666145.1 Myxococcales bacterium
GACGCGCGTAGACCGGCGATGCCCTGGAGCTCCTTGCGCATCGACGCCGAGAGCTGTGCGGCGGTCATCTTGCGCTCGTTGGGCGGCACCAGCGTCAGCGTGATCTGGCCCGAAGCACCCTGGAGCGTCGAGAGCATGCTCTTGATCTCCGGATGCGTCTTGAGCTTCGCCTCGGCGCGCGCGATGAGCGGCGCGGCGGCATCCGGCGTCGCGCCGATCTCGGTCTGGAGGCGCACGTTCAGGCGGCTCTGGTCCTGCGTGGGAATGAACTCGGTGGGGATGAACCGCACCAAGAGGAGCGTGCCCGCGAGAAAGACGAAGGCCGCCACGAGCATCTTCAGCGGATGCCGGAGCACCTTGAGGAGGACGGCCGCGTAGAAGCGCTCGAGCCTGCCGAAGCCGCGATCGACGAAGCGACCGAGCGCGCTGCGATCCTCCCGCGAGGCCTTGAGGATCTGCGCGCAGCGCGCCGGGGCGAGCGTGATCGCCTCGAGGTACGAGAGCATCACGGCGATGGAGAGCGTCACGCCGAACTGGAAGAAGAACTTCCCGATGACGCCCTTCATGAAGATGACGGGCAGGAAGATGGCGATGACGGCGAGCGTCGCCGCGAGCGCCGCGAAGGTGATCTCCTTCGTGCCGTCCGCCGAGGCCTGGACGCGGTTCTTCCCCATCTCCGCGTGGCGGTAGATGTTCTCCATGACCATGACGGCGTCGTCGACCACGAGTCCAACCGCCAGCGATAGGCCGAGCAGCGTGAACGTGTTCAGCGTGAAGCCGAGGAAATAGATCACCGCCACCGTGCCCAGCAGCGACATGGGGATCGCGAGCACGACGTTGAGCGTGCTCGAGAGCGAGCCGAGGAACAGCCAACACACCACGGCGGTCAGGAGGACGGCCATGCCGAGCTCGAGCTCCAGCTCGTGCACCGACTCCTCGATGAACACCGTGGAGTCGAACAGGACCTCGACCTTCATGCCCTCGGGGAGCGAGCGCTGGATCTCGTCGACCTTCGCGTGGACCGCCTTGGCGACCGAGACCGCGTTGGTGCCTCGTTGCTTGAGAACGCCGAGGGCCTGGAGCGGCACGCCGTCGAGCCGCGCGATGGAGGTCGCGTCTTCGAACCCGTCCTCCACGTCGGCGACGTCTTCGAGGTACACCGGGGTTGGCTTGGTGCGCTTGACGACGAGCTTCCGGAACTGGGTGAGATCGATGGCCTCGCCGAGGAGGCGCACGTTGAGCGTGCGGCCGCCGGTCTCGAGCGAGCCGCCCGGCACCTCGACGTGCTCGGTGCGGATGGCGTTGATGATGTCGTTGGCGACGACGCCCTTCTCGGAGAGGCGGCTCGAGTCGAGCCAGATGCGAACGTTGCGCGCGAGATATCCGGTGAGCGTGATCTGACCGACGCCGGCGACGGTCTGGATCTTCTCCTGGACCTGATAGGCCGCGACGTCGGCGAGGATCTGGCGCGAGAAGGCGCCGGAGACGCCGATCGTGAGAATGGGCTGATCGTCGGGATTCGATTTGGATACCGAAGGAGGGGATATGTCCTTGGGTAAGGATCGGGTGGCCGAACCGACGCGTGCCTGTACGTCCTGGAGCGCGAGATCGACGTCGCGCGACATGTCGAAGACGACGGTGATCCGGCCGTTGCCGGAGCTGGCCTTCGATTGCAGGGATTGGACGCCTTCGACCTGCGAAATAGCCTGTTCCAGCGGCTCGACGAGCTCGCGCTCCACCGCTGCCGGCGACGCTCCCGGCCAGCTGATCGACACCGAGATATTTGGATAATCCACGTCGGGATATTGGCTCACCCCGAGTCGGGTAATGGCCACGATACCGAACAGCATGGTGCTCGCCATGAGCATCCACGCGAAGACGGGATTACGAATCGATACGTCCGTGATGTTCAAGGCGCTGCCCCTGCCTCGTGCGCTGCGCCGCCACGGCCCTTGCCGCCGTCGCCGCCTCGGCCGCCGTCACCGCCGGAGCCCGCGCCTCCGCCTCCACCGCCGCCGCGCGTGCCGCCTTCTTGCTCTTCGGGGCGCGGGGCGGATGCATCCATCGACGTGATTCGTGTCGCTCGCAGACGCGACCCCGTGGTGAGCGCCTCGGCGCCGCGCACCACCAACGACTCGCCGCCATTGAGACCCGAGCGGATCTCGACCCAGCCGTCCTTGGTGTTCATGCCGAGCGTGACGGGGACCTCCTTCGCGATGTCGCCCTCCGCGATGTACACGACGTAGCCGTGATCGGTGGCGCGCGTTGCGGTGCGCGGGATGACCGCCGCCTCGCGCTGCGCGCCGACGTCGAGCGTGACGTCGCAGAACGAGCCGGGCCGCAGCCAGTACGTGTGGTTGTCGGTGGCATCGACCTGCGCGGTGACACCGACCATGTGCGTCGTGAGATCCGCGGCGCCGGCGACGAGGCTGACCTTGGCGGTGAACGACCGCTGCGTCTCGCGCATGGTGAAGCCGACCGCCATGCCGGGCTTCAGGCGCGGTGCCTCCGAGGGCTCGACCTGGAAGCGGAGGAGCATGGGATCGCTCTTGAGCAGCGTCGCCATCACGTAGCCGGCCGGCACGTACTGCCCGGTCTCGACGGTGCGCGTCTGGATGGTGCCGCCGATCGGCGCGCGCACGGCGGAGTCGCGCAGGTTCAGGTCGGCGACCTTGACCGCCTCGGCAGCGACCGCGGTGTCGGCCTTCGCGGTGAGGACCTTCGTGCGATACGTCGCGAGCTCCTCGCCGGGAATGAGGCCCGGGTTCGACTCGCTCGCGCCTTCGCGTCGCGCCACTTGCGCTTCGACGTCCTTCTGCGCGGCCTGGGTCTTCATGAGCTGCGCGTTGGCACTGTTCACGGCGAGCCGGTAGCGCTCGCCGTCGATGGTGACGAGGACGTCGCCGGCCTTGACCTCCTGGCCTTCGCGGAACGACACCTTGTCGACGGCGCCTGCGACGCGGGCCGTGATCTGGACGTGCTCGAACGCCTCGATGGTGCCGGGCGCGGTCACGACGTAATCGACTTTTCGCCGCTCGACCGGCAGGAGATCCACGGCGAATGCGATGCCGCCTTCGCCGCCGCGCGCCCCCGCTCCGCGCTTGCCGGTGTCGGGGGTCGCTTGATCGGGCTTGGTGCACGCGATGCCGCCGAGCGGCGCGAACGGCACCAGCACGAACAGCAGCAAGAGGTGCCTTCGGTTCTTCATTTGGGCTGGTTCTCGTCGATGGGAGCGAGGCCGAGCGCGAAGCGGAGATCGAGATAGGCCTGCTCCATGGAGAGCTTCGCGCTCGCGCGACTGACCTCGGCGTCGAAGCGCTGCGAGTTCGCGGTCGTCACCTCGATCGCGCGTGCGAGGCCCTGTCGGTAGAGGATCTCTTCCTCTTCCACGAGCTTCTGCGAGGCCGCGACCGCCTCACCGGCGATGCGATACGCGTCACGAGCCGTGCG
>JAXDMI010000877.1:0-12060 GCA_034666145.1 Myxococcales bacterium
AGCGTCGGGTTCGACGGTGTCTCCACGTAGAGGAGACGCGTTCGATCAGTGACCGCCGCGGCATACGCAGCCACGGTGCCTTCGACGAACGACGTCGTGATGCCCAGCTTGGGAAGTCGCTCGCGGAGGAGCCGCGCGCTCTCCGCGTACATGGAGCGCGGCGCGACCACGTGATCGCCTGCCTCGCAGCTCGCGAGGATCACGCCGGCGATCGCCGCCATGCCGCTTGCCGTGGCGCACGCGGCCTCCGCGGCCTCGACAGCGGCGAGCTTCGCCTCGAGCGCGTCGACCGTAGGATTGCCCCAACGCCCGTAAATGAAGGCGTCTTCTTCACCGCGGAACGCGCGCGCCGCGTGCTCTGCGCTCGTAAATGCGAACGCGCTCGAGAGCACGATGGGCGGGTCGAGCGCGCCGTCGGCGTCGGGCGATTCGCCGCCGTGCACGCAGATGGTCGCGATGGCATCGGCGCGGCGACGGAGCTGCTCCGGATACGGAAGCTTGGTGTCGATCACGACGACGAGATTACTCCTCCTTCGGCACGGGCGGAGGGGTCCTCGCGTCGCGCATGAACGTGACGACGAGACCGCCGGCCACCACCATCGCCATGCCGACGAGCGCGCCGAGCGAGGGGCGCTCGCCGAGCACCGCGGCACCGAGGATCGCGCTTGCCACCACCGAGAGGTAACCCATGCCGCTCACGCGCGCGGCGCGCTCGAGCGTGTACGCGCGGGTCATCGCGAGCTGCGCGAACCCCGCGCAGATGCCCGCTGCGAAGATGAGCCCGGCATCGCGCAGCGTCGGCATGCGGAGGTCGAAGAGCGACAGCAGCATCAGGACCACGCCGGCAAAGATCGAGAAGTGCACGGCGATGACCTCGGGGCTCTCGGTACGGCCGACGTGGCGGAGCATCATCATCGCGATCGAGGTGAAGAACGCTGCGAGCACGGCACAAGCCACCGTCGCACCTGCGCTCGGACCGACGCTCGCGACCGCCGGGCTCCACGTCATGCTGGGGTGGAGGATGAGCATCACGCCGCCGAGCGCGAGCAAGAGAGCGAACGCCACGGAGCGGCTCGTCGGCTCGCGGAGGAAGATCGGCGCGAGCACCGCGAGGAGGATCGGCGTGAGGTTGAGGAGCGTGACGGTGTCACCGAGCGGCAGCGTGCGCGAGGAGAGCGCGTAGAACGTCGCGCCCATCGCCGCCTTGCCGAAGAAGCTTCGCCAGAAGACCGCCTTCTTGTCGTTCGCGACGAGCGATGCACCTCGCATCCGCGCGACGCCGATCGCCACGAGGGCACCGATCAGCGCTCGGATCCCGCCCACCGTCATCCACGATGCGGACGAGGTCGCGAGCCGCGCGAAGAAGTTCATCAGCGCAAACAGGACCGCACCGAGCGCCATCCATCCCAGCGCGGCTCGTCCATGGCTCGCCGGGCTCGCGTCGCTCGTGGCAGAGCCTTGGAAATGACGAGCTAGACGGGGTTTCAGGGATCACCAGGCTTTCTTGGTGTGCTTCGCCCCTGTGATAGCCTCACGGGAGCATGCTCAAGGTCGAGTGCGAGTCCTGCAAGGCTCCGTATCAGGTCGATGAGCGCCGTGTTCCACCGACCGGCCTCAAGATGCGTTGCCCGAAGTGCGGGCATACGTTCCTGGTAACGGATCCCTCGAAGGGAGCAGGAGCGGCGCCGGCGCCGCCTCAAGCCCCCGGTGCGGCCCCCGCGGACCGGCCGAAGATGAAGCAGACGATGGTGGGCGTCGGCGCGTTCGGCGCCGGAAAAGCGCCGCCGATGCCCGCGAGGCCAGCCGCGGCGGCGCCACCGCCCGCTGCGCCCGCGGCTGCACCCCCCGGCCCTCCTCCTTTCGAATTCGATGATGGGCTCGCGCTCCCTGCGGTCAAGCCGTCGGTGCCGAAGGTCGTGCGTGCTGCGCTCGGACCGACGCCCGCACCCGCGCCTGCTCCTCCTCAGATGGCGCCGTCGTCGCTGCCCGGTCTCGACGATCTCGATCTTCCCGCGCTCGCGGGTGAGGTCGGGCTTCCCGCGGCAGTGAATCGCCAAGCGGGCCCGAGGTACGGCGGCCCGAAGCCCGCGCCCGCTCCCGCGGCCGCACCTCCGGCTCCGCCTCCCGCGTTCAGCTTCGAGGTCGATCTGCCGGCGGTCGGCGTAGCGCACGCACCGCAGAATGCGCCGCACACGACGAACGCAGGCGGCTTCGGGGCGATCGATCTGCCTACGCACAAGGGCGGCGGCGGCTTCGGCGATCTTCCTTCACCGAAGCTCGGCGGCGCCGATCTCCCGTCGGCCAAGGGCGGCGGCGCATTCGGCGCGATCGATCTGCCCACGCACAAGGGCGGCGGCGGCTTCAACGATCTGCCGATGGTCTCGCACGGCGATCTCCCGGTCGTCGGCGGCCACAACAACCTCCCCATGGTGGGCGGCGGCAACAACCTCCCCATGGTCGGAGGGAACAACAACCTCCCCATGGTGGGCGGCAACCTCCCGATGGTCGGAGGCAACCTCCCCATGGTGGGCGGCAACCTCCCGATGGTGGGCGGCAACCTCCCGATGGCGCGCGGCGGCGGCTTCGGCGAGATCGATCTCCCGAGCACGCAGAACGATCTGCCGCAGCACATGGGCGCGCAGGCGCACATGCCGATGCCCGTCTCCGACGATCGATTGTTGCCCAATCGAGCGGGCGGCGCTCCTCCTCCGATCGCGTTCGGCGAGCTCGATCTGCCGCTCGTCGGCGGCTCCGGCGCATCTCCGCCCGCCGTGCCCGGCCAGAACCGAGGCCCCGATGCGGTGAGCTTCGGTGAGCTCGATCTCCCGGCCGATCCTTCGATCGGTCATGCGCCGCTGAGCGGCCCCGGAGGCGCGAGCGGCGGCTCGCCCGGCGGCATGGGCTTCGGCGAGGTCGATCTCGGCGGCGATTCGAGCGGCGGTCCGGTCATGGGACCTCCGCCCGCGACGAGCGCCGGCTCGATGTTCCAGGAGGCCTCGCTCGACGGCGGAGCGCCGCAAGGCCCCGCCACCGGCACGCGCTCGCGTGTCACGCCGAACGATCGTCCGCCGTCGAAGGCGCCGAAGGTCATCGCCGCGGTGGTCGCGCTCCTCGTCGTCGGTGGCGCGGCGCTGCAGTTCACGCCGGTCGGCGCGTTCGGATACATCTACATCTCCGACAAGCTCCACTCGGGCGACTACAACAAGGAAGCCGTTCGCGCCGCGGACGTCGCGCGCACCAAGCTCGCGCTCGACACGTACGCATCTTCGCAGGCCGCTGCCGACGAGCTCGCAGACCTTCGTCGCAAGTCGCCTCGTTCGCGTCCGCTCGCGGCTTACGCGGCGTTCGTCGAGTTCGAGAACCAGGTTCGCTTCGGCGGCGATGCGTCGCGCAGCGCCCGCGCGAAGACGTTCATCTCGGACATCCCGCCCAACACCAACGAGCCGTACATCCAGGCGGCGCTCGCGGGGCAGCTCGCGGCTGCCGGAGACTACGCCGGCGCGAAGAAGGGGCTCGCCGCTGCCGCAGTGAAGGAGCCGAAGGACGGCATCCAGCTCGACATGGCGATCATGCGCGGAGAGATCGCGCTCGCCGAGCGCGACAACCTGGGCGCGCTCGCGGCGTTCGGCGATGCCGCGAAGATCACGCCGAGCGCGCGAACCCATTTCGGTCTCGCACGCGCGTCCTACGCGACGAAGAACCTGAAGAAGGCGAAGGAGTCCGTCGACGCCGCTCTCGTGGCTTCGCCGACGCACGCCGGCGCGCTCACGCTTCGCGCGCTGCTCACGATGGAGCTCCAGCGCGACGCCGACGCGGCGCTCAAGGACCTGTCGGTCGTTCTCGACGAGAAGGCCCGCAAGACCGAGGGCGCGAACGAGGTGTCGAACGCCTGCGCTGCGCGCGGCTGGATCATGCTCGCGCTCGATCGCGCCGGCGACGCCCGCGCCGCGTTCGACGAGGCCGTGAAGCTCGACCCGCGCAACGTCACGGCGCTCGTCGGTCAGGGCGAGGTGCTCTACGCCGACGGCCGCTACACCGAGGCGCTCACGCGCTTCGACGAGGCCGTGTCGAAGGATCCGACCGGCGTCGCCCCGGTCATCGGCGCTGCGAAGACGAAGATCGCGCTCGAGCGTCTCGCCGACGCGAAGGCGCAGCTCACCGCGGCGCGCGCGCGCGCACCGAAGGACATGCTGATCGCGCTGTGGCTCGGTAAGGCCGAAGAAGCGCTCGGCAACAAGACGGTCGCCGACAAGGCGTACAGCGACGCGGTCGATCTCGCCGACCCCGCGAATCCCGACGCCATCCTCGCGTACGCCGCGTATGCGTCGTTCCTCGCCTCGCAGGGCAAGGCGGCCGATGCGCAGGCGAAGCTGGATCAGGCGCGCTCGAAGCTGCCCGACAGCGCCGGGCTCCAGCGCGCGTTCGGCGACGTCGCCGCGACGCAGGGTCACTACGACGAGGCCATCGGCCACTTCCAGGCCGCGCTGCAGAAGAACCCGAACGACCTCGGGACGCGCTTCCGGCTGGGCCAGACGTATCGCCGCATGAACAACCTCGACGGCGCGGCGAAGGAGTTCGATCAGATCGTCGCGGTCGACAAGGAGTACCCGAGCATCGCGCTCGAGCGCGGTCTGCTCTTCGAGAAGTCGGGCGACGTCCAGAAGGCGCTCGAGCAGTTCGAGAGCGCGTCGGCAAAGGCACCGAAGGACGTCGACCTCATGCTGCGCGTCGGCGCCGCGTACGTCTCCATCGGCGAGATCGACAAGGCGCTGCCGCTCCTCATCAAGGTGAAGGATCAGCGTCCCAACAGCGCCGAGGCGAGCCACTACATCGGGCGCGCGTATCTCAAGCAGGGCGGCCTCGAGTCGGCGGCGGCGATGCGCTACCTGCAGCGCGCCGTCGAGCTCGATCCCAACAAGCCCGAGTACCACCTCTACGTCGCATGGGCGGCGAACGAGGCGACGCCCGCGCAGCTTGGTCTCGCGCGCAACAGCGTCGACAAGGCGCTGTCGCTCGACAAGCTGCTGGCTGATGGATATTGGCAGCGCGGCGTCGTCCTCCTCCGCGAGGGCGCCGTCAACGACGCCATCAAGGATCTGAAGCACGCGCTGGAGCTCAAGCCCTCGCGAAACGAGGCGCACGCGGCCCTCGCCGAGGCCCTCGAGCAGAAGAACGACGTGCCCGGCGCGATGAGCGAATGGGCGAAGGCGATCGCCGGCGACGACAAGGTCCCGATGTGGCGATACCGCTACGGCATCCTCCTCCTCGAGAAGGGCAACGCGGGCGAGGCGGCGAAGCATCTCGCGTTCGCCGTCGAGCAAGGCAAGAAGGCGCAGCCGCGTCCGGGCTGGCTCGGGCGCGCGGCGTTCGAGAACGCCGAAGCGCAGCGCAAGACCGGCCACAAGCCGGAGGCCATCGAGTCGTACAACCTGTTCCTCGAGCTCTCCTCGTCGAACGATCCGAACCGCCGCGAAGGCCTCCGCGCTCTCAAGGAGCTCGGCGCTCCGTACGAGCGCTGAACCGCGTCGCTACGCTCAGGTCCCGTCGCTCAGCTTCGAGAACGCGGGGTAGGGGCCAGACGAGCTCGTGCCGTCTCCGCTGAACAGCCTGTTCGGCCCGAAGTCCAGGCCGGTATCGGTCAGATCGAAGCAGGTCGGCGATCCCGATCCGGTCGAGCAACGCGACATCGTCTGTGGGTGGATGCTGATCCTGCAGGTGGTGGTGCCTGCCGACTTGCTCTCCAGGGTACGAATCGACACGGAGCTCGTGACGGCGCTCACGGTCAGGCCGACGGTCGTCGTCGGGATGGCGCCAATGGGGTGACCGGAGTTGCAACGCACGGCGATGGTGAGGGCTGAGGGCGTGATGACGACGCGAACATCGTCGTCGGTGTTGCTCATCGAGCCCGCCCACCGCCCATCGAGCGAGTTGGGGGTCACCGTGGTGCTCGCCGGCGCGTCGAAGAGAACGTCGTACTCGCTGGACGTCGCCGTTGGGGGCTTCTTCGTGCCGGCGTCGCTGACGAATCCAGACGTGTCGCACGGCTCTTCGCACGCGCCGCCATCGTCGAGCGCGAAGCCCGAGCCGGAGCCGGAGCCGGCGCCGGGGAGCGACCCCGTACCCGTGCCCGTGGTCGTGCCGGAGCATGCCGTGAGGGCGAAGGCGGCGAGCATCAGCGCCGTCGTAGCGAGTCGCATGGGGCGTGCTTTTGCACGCAGCGATCGACCGTGCAAGGCGAAGGGGCAACTCGTATCGCGACGCTCGTGGACCATCGGAGAAGAAAGCGGGCTCATCGCGCGCCGCTGAGCAAGACGCATGCCTTCAACGGAACGCCATGAGCCCGGCAAAATTGAGGGCGATCGGTAGATGCCTGGCACGAACGAGTGCGTGCGCGGCGCAGGTCGCGCCAAACCGGCGCTAGACGTCCTTGCGCCGTGGCCCGCCGGGCAGCCCTTCGTCGCCCATCGCTCTCGCCATCGCTGCGAACTGATCGACGCTCAGCGTCTCGCCGCGCGCGTCGAGCGAGATGCCAGCCGCGGCTGCTGCTGCCGCGACGACGTCGAGCGCAGCGATGCCGCGCCACGCGTTGCGTAGCGTCTTGCGCCGCGTGCCGAACGCGCCCTTCACCAGCGCGCGGAACATGTCCGTCTCTCGAGCGCGTCGGGGGCGCTCCGGCTCGAGGCGGATCACCGCGCTCGTCACGTCGGGCGGCGGATGGAACGAGCCCGGACCCACCGCGAAGAGCTTCGCGCTCCTGAATGCCGCGCGCGTGAACACCGTGAGCGCGCCGTAGGTCTTCGAGCCCGGCTCCGCGGCGAGGCGATCCGCGACCTCGAGCTGCACCATGAAGACGACGCGCTCGACGTCATCCGCATGGACCACGGCGCGCTCGAGCAGCCGCCCCGTGATCTGGTACGGGAGGTTGCCGCACAACACGCGCGGTGACTCCGGATCCGCCTCGCCCAGCAGCTCTCGCGGGTCGACCGTCTGCGCGTCGCCTTCGAGAATGCGGACGCGGCCCTCGGGAAGATCCGCGAGCTCGTCGTTCAGCACCGGGACGAGATCGCGATCGCGCTCCACCGCCACCACCGATCGCGCGCGCAGCGCGAGCGCGCGCGTGAGCACGCCGGTACCTGCGCCGAGCTCGAGGACCCTTGCGCGGCCCACCTCGGAGTCGGGGATGCACGCGGCGGCGATGGCATCGACCGTGTGCGACGAGACGAGGAAGTTCTGGCCGAAGCTCTTCTTCGGCGCGAGCCCCGTGCGACGGAGCACGGCGCGCGCGTCGCTCACTTGCGGTCCTCGCCGACGCCGTGCCGTCGAACTTCGACGGGGCGCGCGCGTACGCCGAGCGTCCGCATCGCGCGCTCCGCACGCGACTGCGACGCGCGCACGCGGATACGCACCGCTTCGAGCACCACGTCCTCGACGGTGGGCGCGCCCTGACCACGACCGAGGAGGCCGGGCTCGAACGAGGGCATCGTCCAGCGCAGCTCGACGTGGCGGCCCTTCAGCTTCCGCACGGCGACATCCATCTGGCTCTCGGGACCCGGCGGCGGCGCCCAGACGTGCACGATGCTCGGCCGCTTCTTCGGGTTCTTCTCGCGCGCGAGCTTCTCGAAGATGCCGCGCAGCTGGAGGTCGGCCTTCTCGCGCTCGCCGTCGACGCGCGGCGGCACCTCGATGCCGAACGACGCGAGGTAGTGACGGAAGCGCTGCTCGCGCGGCGTGGTCGCGAGAGGCTGTCGCGGCGCGAACGGCGCGCGCGATCGCATCGCCTCGGCGCGCACCGAGAGCGCCTCGAGGTTGCCGCGCGGTACGTCGGCGAGCGCACGCGGATCGAGCGGACGCAAATGCTCGGCGACGCGCTGCGCGAGCTCCGCCTCGTCGAGCTCGCAGCGATCGCTGTCGACCATGCTGGCAGCGCTCGCCAGCGCTGCGCTGATCTTCGTGGCCTGGATGGGTCCCGTCCCCGGCGGCAGCCATGTGCGGATGCGCGATGCGAAGACGATGAGCCCGACGCGATCGCCCTTCGCGATGTGCCGCGCGGCCACGCCGCCCAGCTCGTCGACCGCGACGTCGAGGGGAGCCGAACCGTGCGCGCCGGCCCACAGCTCGACGGACGCATCGAGCACGAGCCACGCGATGTCGCGCTCCTCGCGCTCCATCTCGCGAACGAGGAGCTGGCCGCGCCGCGCGCTGGCCTTCCACGCGATGCGCTTGAAGGGGTCGCCCGGGACGTGCTCGCGCAGCTCCTTGAGGTGCTCGCCTTCGCCCGCGAGCGGCGCGGGACGGCCGGCCTCGGCGACGCGCCGCGCGCGACCACCGCGTGCAGTCTGCAACATCGCGAACAGCGGCTTCGGCATCACCTCGACGCCGTGCGGGTTCGCGAACATCAGCGGGACTTCGTAGAGGCCCTCGCCACCGAGCGGTGTGCCACGCACTTCGAGCGCGATGCCGTGCACGCCCCAGCGACCCACGCGCTTCGGTCGCACGTGGATCTCGAAGCGCACCTTCGACGCGGCGGGCAGGTCGAGCGTCGCGGGGTGGATGGTGACGTCGAGCATGCTCGATGCGACGGGACGCAGGTTCACGCCACGCGCGTCGTCGAAGCCGCGGTTGCGGAGCTCGGCCTCCAGGATGATCTCGTCGCCGCGCGTGGCCTTCGTCACGCGCCGCGTGGTGCCCCACACCATCTCGAAGCCCGAGGCGCGGATGCGCGTGACCGTGGAGAGCGCCAGCGCGCGTCCGAGCGTCACCGCGAGCAGCATCGCGCCGCCGAATGCGACCGCGGGCGCGACCTTCGCTGCCACGCCGACCGCCACCATCGCCGCCCCCGCGAGGGCGACTTGGAACGTCGCGCGCGTGGGGTGGAGCTGCATCAGACCGCGCGGAAGCCGCGCCGATAACCGACCTTTGCGAGCGCCTCTTCGACGATCGCCTCGCGCACGCGCGCATCGCCTTCGACGTCCGCCACGAGCACGAGACGATGCGCGAGCACCGCGACCGCGACGGCGCGCATGTCCTCTGGGACCATGTAATTGCGGCCCGCGAGCACCGCGTGGGCTTTGCCGGCCTGCACGAGACCGAGCGTCGCGCGCGGGCTCGCGCCGAGCGCCACCTTGGGATGCGCTCGCGTGTACGTGGTGAGCGACACCGCGTAGTCGTGCAGATCGTCGTCGACGTGGATGCGCGCGGTGATCGCCTGCAGCGCCGCGACGTCGGTCGGGTTCAGCACCGCGCGGAGCGTCGGCGGATCGATGCCGTGCGTGCGGAGCATCTGCGATTCCTCGCGCGCGCTCGGATAGCCCATCACCACGCGCACGAGGAAGCGATCGATCTGCGCCTCGGGCAGCGGATACGTGCCCTCGAGATCGATCGGGTTCTGCGTGGCGAGGACGAGGAAGGGGAGGGGGAGCTCGAAGCGATCGCCTTCGATCGTGACCTGACGCTCCTGCATCGCCTCGAGCAATGCCGACTGCGTCTTCGCGGGCGCGCGGTTGATCTCGTCGGCGAGCACCACGTTCGCGAAGATCGGACCCGCGCGCAGGCTGAACGTGCCGTCCTTCGGCGAGAGCACGTAGGTGCCGGTGATGTCGGCGGGGAGGAGATCGGGCGTGAACTGGATGCGCCGCGCCGAGCAGCCGAGCGCGGTCGCAAAGGCCTTCACGAGCGTGGTCTTCGCCACGCCGGGCACGCCTTCGAGGAGCACGTGGCCACGCGCGAGCAGCGAGACCATCATCATCTCGAGCGCGCGCGCCGAGCCGATGTACGTCTTCTGGACCTCGCGCCGGAGCTCTTCGATGCGCTCCTTCGCGGCCGCGATCTCGTGACCGCCGCCGCCGGCGCGCCCTTCAATCGATGCCGTCATGCGGAAACCCCTGTTCGTGCGCCCGCATGCTCTGCAGCGTCGAGGAGCTGCTTCACCGTCCGAGCGATGGAAACGACCTCGTTGTCACGGATCGGCTGCACCATCCCTCCACTGCGCTGGAAGACGACCATCGTCTCGACGTTGGACATTCGTAGCAGAAGCCGGCGCAGCGCGACCACCCCTTCGGCATCGAGCAGGCCACGGGCCTGCACCTGCGTCATCAGCTCGGTATGACCGGGGACCTTCGGCAAACCGAGGATCGACGTGAGTTGCTCTTCGAGCGCGCTCTTGAGCTCGAGGACGGCCAGCACGCGCGAGGTCTGCGGCGCGGCGATCACCGCGGCATGCCCGGCCACGCCACCCTGCGCGACCGCCGGCGTCTTCCGCACGAAGCGCGGCGTGATCGGCTTGTGCAGACGCCCCGCGCGCGACCCGACCCACACCACGAGCGCGAGGCCGACGGCAATGGCGAGCCCATACGCGATCCACGAGGGCATGCCGTCGTGGCGCAGCACCTCGAGCGCATCGAGGAGCCCGCGCTTCCAGTCGCTCCACGAGCTCTCCTCGTCCCCGTAATTCCCCTTCTGATCGAAGCCGCCCGCGGCGATGAAGAGACGCCCGCCGCGCTTGCCCCACGAGTCGTGATCGACGCTGTAGCGAACGAGGCCGCGCGCGAAGTTCTTGTTGCCGCCGTAGCGGAGCATCGAGTTCATCACGATCGACGGATCGCCGACCGCGAGCAGGCGCCCTTGACCGACCGCGCCGGCCACCGCCACCACCACGTCGGGCTCGCCGTTGCCCCGGATCTTCAGCACCGGCGAGAGATCGGGATGCGAAAGGCCCGTGGGGTGATTCGTCACGACGCGCGAGACGTCGCTCACGACGGGATGCGCGCTGGCCGGCTCCGCGAGCGCGAGCTGCGGGTTGCGACGCAAGAACTCCGCGGGACGACGCGGGCTCGCCACGCGCTCCATCCCGAAGTGCCGGAGCAGCGAGTCGCCGCGTCCGAAGTCGTCGAGCATGACGACGCGCCCGCCGGCGCGCATGAATTTCGACAGCTCGTCCACGTCGAGATTCTTCTCCGGATAGAGAAGGAGGAGGCCGTCATCGGGCTTCAGCTCGTGGAAGTCGATCTGCGCCGTTGCCACCACACGTAGCGGCCCGAGCTCGGCGCGCGCCAGCCGGACCAGCTCTGCACACCCTTCCCAATCGCTCCCGGCCAGGTCGAACGGCGCCGCGTCGGCGCGCGTCACGACCAGGAGAAGAGCCACGATTGCCACTAATTTCGCGGCTGTTCTTGCCTTTCGATCAAAGGCGACGAGGCTGCGGCACAGGATCGAGCTCGGCTGTATGACGCGCCGTCCGACGGCCTGCGTCAGACGATTCTCGTGCACCGGTTGCTTGCCCATCCGTACTCTGGAATCTATCACCGGGTGAGGTGGCGCGGCGGAACAGGCCGAGGCATCGCCGCACACTTGACCCGATCGGCCCGATTGCTAGCTTCCATCTGAGAGCGATCTGATGCTGCCTCCGTTCATCATCGAACAGATTCGCCGCCGCGAAGAGCAAGAGCGGAAGCAATACGAGCAGCCGCAGCTCGAGCTCCCGATCTCGCCTTCGGGTCCGCACGCCCCGCGTCCCAAGGGCCGCGAGGAGAGCGAAGAAGGCCAGCGCGGCGTCATCATCTTGGACCTGTGAAGCTCCCGTAATATTTGGGGCGGCGTAACCTGTTGCGTCCCGCCGGGCAGGGACACTAGGCTGCGCGCCGAATGGGCCGGTCCTTTGTGATTTCGCGAGCGTGGCTGGGCCTCCTCGGCGCGATGTTCTGCGTCGGGGCGGGGACCGCCAGCTGCTACTCGACGGGCGACGGAACCGCCCCGCCCGCCAAGGCGATCTACTTCCCCGTCGGTCTCCAGGTGTCGGCGGGAGGCAGCGTCCTCTATGCCGTCAACTCGGACTTCGACCTCCAGTTCAACGGCGGGACGCTGCAGTCCTACGATCTCGCGCTGATCCGCCGGCACACGCTCGCCATCATCGCCGACCCGCGCGATCCGAACGTCCCGATCCTCGATCGGCAGAACCAGACCGGCGCCCCGTGCCCCGCCCGCGCCGATTCCCTCCCCACGCTCGGCGAGACCTGCGCGCCGCCCGTCGACTCCAGCTTCTACGTCCGTGACACGGTCATCATC
>JAXDMI010000878.1:0-3754 GCA_034666145.1 Myxococcales bacterium
ACAGGTATGGTGCCGTCCGCCGACCTGCACGCAACGACCAGCGCTGTCCCGACGAACACGGCGAGCGCGGAAGCTCCGACGTCGACCGCGGCGCTCACAGCGACGGCGACGGGATCCGCGCCGAGCGCGAGCGCGAGCGCAAGTGCGAGCGCGAGCGCCGTCGTCGCCGCGAATCGCAGACCGGCAACGACACCCGCGACACCGATGACGACAGCGCCCGCGAGCGCTCGCGTCACCGCGGTGAAGCCGGCGCCTTCTGCCAAGCCGAAGGCGCCCGATGACAGCGTTCTCGGCGGCGGCCGCAACTGATCGAGCATCTGGAGCGTTCATGATTCGTACCCACAAAGGCGTCGCCGCTCTCGTCATGGTTGCTGCGCTCTCTGCTGCGCGACCGGCATTCGCGCAAGACGCGGCCATCGCCGAGGGCCTCTACCAAGAGGGGCAGACGCTCATGGCCGCCGGCAAGACCGAAGAGGCGTGCCAGAAATTCGCGGCCAGCCACCGGCTCGATCCCGCGCCGGGCACGGTCCTGAACCTCGCGGCCTGTCACGAGAAGCTCGGCAAGCTGGCGTCGGCCTGGGCCGAGTACAAGGACGCTCAGGCCCTGTCGGCGCGTCGCGGCGACAAGCGACGCGAGGAGTATGCGACCCAGAAGATCGAGGCGCTCGAGAAGCACCTGCACCGCGTCGTCGTCGAGATCCTCTCGCCGCTGCCCGACATGACGGTGACGCTCGACGATCGACCGCTCGTACGCGAAGCCTGGGGCACGGCGCTCGCCCTCGATCCTGGCCTCCACAAGCTCGAGGTCAGCGCGCCGGGTTACGCGAAGTGGACGCGCGAGCTGAACATGGGGCCGGGCACGGGGACCGATCGCATCGAGGTCCCGAAGCTCGAGAAGCCCGCCGACGGATCGGCGACTCCCGCGCCGATGCCGCCCATGCCGCCGGCGGACGTGGCCGCGCCACCGCCGCGATCCGACACCGCCGCGTCGACGTCGACCTCATCGAGCTCGACGACGAAGCGAACGGTCGGTTACGTCGCCGTCGGTGCCGGCGCGCTCTCGCTGGGCGCAGCGCTCGTCTTCGCCCTCCGTACGTCGTCCAAGGCGAGCGATCGCGACACGGCGTGTCCGCCGGGACAGCCCTGCTTCAACCAGTCGGCGTTCGACGACGATCACCAAGCACACGTCAGTCAGCAGTGGATGTTCATCACCGGTGGTGCCGGCATCGCGCTCGCCGGCGTCGGCACATGGCTGATCCTCACGAGCCGGGATGCGCCGCCGCACGCGCAACAGGCGAAGCGCTTCGTCGTCGTTCCGCGCGCCGATGCGTCGGGCGGCGGCCTCGTCGCCGCCGGCCGCTTCTGAAGGCGCTGCCGCTTCCGCGGCGGAGATCCATCAGGGGAGTCGGAAGGCCGAGAACGGCATGTCCACGCTGAGTCCGCCCTGACCGAAGAGGCTGACCGTCGAGGCGTTGACCGTGATCGAGCTGATGTAGCGGACGCCGCTCTTCTCGACGTTCGGCTTGATGACGGCGCCGTTCGTGTCGTAGCCGACGACACCGAGCGAGATGCGGTTGTCGAAGTACGAGAAGGCGAAGAAGGTGATGCCGCCGCATTTCACGACCGGACACGTGGTCGAGGGGTTCCCCGCGGCGTCCTGGCACGCCACCTTCAGCGCAGGGTCCGGCGCGACGGGGAATTTCGAGAGGGTGACCGTGGTGGGGATGCACGCGACGCACCCGGCCGTGGTGCAATCCTTATCGGCCGCGCAGAGCGTGCCGCAGCAGTCGTTCGGCGCCGTCGGCGTGTGACACGTCGCTGCGCCGCCGGTTCCGCACGTGGTCTGGAGCGGGCCGCAAGCGACCCCGCACGTGCCGTTGTTGCACACGCCACCGTCACAAACGGTCGCGCAGTCACCGCAGTGATTGGGATCGCTCTTGAAGCTCGTACACAGCGCGGCGGCGCCGGTACCGCACGCGTCGGGCGTCGTGGCCGGGCAAGCTCCCGGCGATGCGCACACGCCATGAGCGCAGCTCTGGCCCGTAGCGCACTTCGTTCCCGCACTGGCGCCGTCGCAGGTGCTCGTCGCTCCGCAGTGCTCGTCGCTCGTGGTGGGATCGAGGCAGGCGCCGGCGCAGTTCACGAGCCCGGTCGGGCAGGTGAGCGAGCACGCGCCGGCCACGCAGGCGGAGCCGCCGGCGCAGGCGTTCGCGCAGGTCCCGCAGTGGCGAGGGTCGGTCTTGGGGTCGACGCACTCATCACCACATTGCGTGCAGGATGCATCCGACGTGACGGGAGCGCCCGCGTCGTCGAAGACGGGGAGCACGAGGAGGTCGCCGGCGCATCCGTGGACCACCAGAGCCCCGAGCCCGACGAACGCAGCGACGACGACACCTTTTTCTAGGCGCATGGCAACTTTCTCCGGCTCGCCAGAGCAAGCCTCACGTCGAACGTACGAGGCCCGCGACGGTGGAAGCAAGGCACTTGAACGACAACAGACAGACCCTCTTCACTTTCTGCGCGTTTCTTCCGCGTTGCTCACCCGGCACGTCGTCCTTATGGAGAGCGGCAACGCCATGAAGTCCGCGTTGCTCATGATGTTGGAGTTGGCGGTCGCGCCGCCGCAGAAGATCGGTGCCGTGCCGCACGGAACGCGCGCGACCGCGCTCATCACGAGCGGGCACTTCGAAGGGCCGCGTCTTCGCGGACGCGTCTTGCCGGCGAGCGCGGATTGGACGCTCCTCCGCCCCGACGGCGTCCTCGAGCTCGATCTCCGCGCCACGCTCGAGACCGACGACGGCGCGCTCATCTACATGGCGTCGTTCGGGTTGCGTCACGGTCCGCCCGAGGTGCTCGCGGCGATCGCACGCGGTGAGAGCGTCGACCCCTCCTCCTACTACTTCCGAACCACGCCGCGATTCGAGACGGGACACCCCAAATACGCGTTCCTCAATCGCCTCCTCGCCGTGGCATCGGGCGACCGCAAGAAGGGCGGGCCCATCTACACCATCGAAGAGATCCTGTGAGCGGGCCGTGAAGCTGCGACGACGCGACGTCCTGCACATCGCCGCCGCGACCGCTCTGACCGGCTGTGCCAGGAGCGCTCATTCGACGCGTGAAGGTGCCGTCATACTGACAGGTGCCCGAGGACCCGCCAAGAACACGAGACCCCTGATGACCTTGCGCCTGACGACCGCGGCCACGCAGGACCTCGGTGTGACGCCGCAGGGCAAGCGCGTGACCTACCCGATCGTCGGCGGTGCGTTCGAAGGTGAACGCCTCCGCGGAAAGGTGCTCCCCGGCGGCGCCGACTGGACGACCCAGCGACCCGACGGTGCCATGGAGCTGGATCTGCGCGCCACGCTGGAGACCGACGACGGCGCGCTCGTCCACATGACCTTCACCGGCCTGCGCGACGACGCACATTCCTATTTCCACACGCTCTCGCGCTTCGAGACCGCCGCTCCGAAGTACGCCTTCTTGAATCGACTCCTCGCCGTGGGCACCGGCGAGATCCGCGCCGATGGCCCACGGCACGTCATCGAAGAGCTCCTCTGACGCCTACCCCGTCCCTCACGACCCAGGGTCGGGCGCACGCCGTGCATGCCCGGGCTGAACGCTTGGGTCATGAACGAAGCTCCGCTCCCGACGCAAACGACCGTCGCGCCCTCGCTGCCGCCGCCGTCGCCGTTCGCCGAGCAGCTCGACCTCGAGCGAGGCACGCGCGAGGCCAGCGCGCTGCGTCGATCGCTCG
>JAXDMI010000879.1:0-26012 GCA_034666145.1 Myxococcales bacterium
ACGCGCGCTCCCGATCGCGACGGCCGTCCTCGCGGCGCAGGCCGTGTTGATCCCATGACCCGCATGATTCGGACCCGAATCGTCGCCAGGTGAGCGAGATCGCGGGACGCCCGGACGATTCGGACCCGAATCGTCGCGAGGTGAGCGAGATCGCGCGAAGCCCGCACGATTCGGACCCGAATCGTCGCCACGTGAGCGAGATCGCCGCGAAGCGCGCACGATGCGGACCCGAATCGTCGCGATCTCGTGCGCGAGCCTCGCGAGCGCGCCGTTCGGGTCGTGGGATTCGCACGACCGATCGCCGTCGCGCGCTCGGTCAGGCGGTCCGGTCCGGTTCGGGTGCTCAGCGCATCATCAGTGCATCAATTGGAGCTGTGCGAGCTGCAGCTTTGCTTCCGCGGTGAAGCGCGACTCCGGGAAGCGCCGAATCAAGGTCCGCCACGTGTTCTTCGCGTCGTTCCACGCCTGCACGTCCATCTGGCACCACGCGAGCAAGTAGAGCGCGTCGTCGTGGACCTCCTTGTCGACGGCGTTCTCGGCGAGGACGGTGAGGATCGGGATCGCCTCCTTCTGCCGATTCAAGTGCCGGTACGACTCGGCGAGACCGAGGCGGACGCTCGGCCCGATGGCCGCGTCCTCGCGGTACTTGATCGACTCCTCGAACGCCGACGCCGCCTCCTGCCAACGCTGGACGCGCACCTTGTCCATGCCCTGTTGATACAGCTGCGCGGCGAGCTCGTTCTTCGCGCGCTCGACCGCGTCGCCGAACATTGCCGCCTCCGCCTTGCTGAGCGGTTGGCCCTTCATCTGCTCCCACTGCGCGATGAGGTCGGTGCGCTTGCCCTGCCGCACGAGCTCGTAGAACTTCCCGGCGCGCTCGTCGGCGGTCTGCCGCGCGGTCTCGCGCTCGTTCGAGCGATTCAGCTCGTCCTTCATGCGCGCGATGTCCTTCACGCGCTGCTCGCTCTCGCCTTTGAGCTGATCGATGCGTGCATCCATCGCGAGCTTCAAGGCAGCGAAGACCACGAGCACGAACACGACATAGGACGTCGCGCTGCTCCACGTTATCCGTCGCTCGTACGTCTGCTGCCGCTTCGCGATCGAGCGGATGTCGGCGCTCAGCGCGTTCGTGAGGTTGTTCGTCTTGATGACGAGGCCGCGCGACTCGATGATCTCCCGCTTGATCTCGCGGAGCTCTTCGTCGACCTCGTGGACCATCGCCGCGCAGCTCTACCACGCCCCGAGCAGGCGCCGAAACCCTGCGTGACCGGCGCCGAATGACCCCGGAATGACGCCGGAACCGGCCGAAAGAGGCCCGTCCGACGCTTGCCTTGCAGCCCCGCGCGGCGCCGTGGTAACTCCCGCCGCGCAATGGCCAGCACGACCGACATCCGCAAGGGGCTCAAAATTCAGATCGACGGCGTCCCGTTCCACGTCGTGGAGCACCAGTTCGTGAAGCCGGGCAAGGGGCAGTCGTTCACGCGCTGCAGCGTCCGGAACCTCACGAACAACAAGGTCGTCGAGAAGACCTGGAAGTCGGGCGAGTCCGTCGAGCTCGCGGACGTCGAAGACCGCAAGATGACGTACTCGTGGGAAGAGGGCGACAGCTACGTCTTCATGGACACGAACACGGGCGACCAGCTCTACGTCTCCAAGGAGAAGGTCGGCGACGAGAAGCGCTTCCTCGCCGAGGGCCTGCAGTGCAACGTCACGCTCTACAACGGCAACGCCATCGGCGTGGATCTCCCGCCGAACGTCGTCATGCAGGTCGTGGCCAGCGAGCCCGGCATCAAAGGCGACACGGCGAGCGGCGCGAGCAAGCCCGCCACGCTCGTGACCGGCGCGACGATCAACGTCCCCCTCTTCATCAAAGAGGGCGAGTGGATCAAGATCGACACGTCGAGCGGCCAGTACCTCGAGCGCGTGAACAAGTAAGAGAGCTCTGATACGACGTCGCGACGGAGGTTCCATCCATGTCGCACGCCGTGAACTGGTTCTCGATCCAGGGCCCCAACGGGCACGCTCTCCAGCAGTTCTACAAGCAGGTCTTCGGGTGGGCGATGAAGCCGCTGCCGGGCCCCGGCGACATGGTGATGGTGCCGCCCGAGAAGGACGGCATTCCCGGCAGCATCGGCGCGTCGATGAACCACCAGCCGAGCGTCGCCGTCTACGTGAGCGTCGGTGACATCGACGCGGTGTTCGGCAAGATCCAGCGCGGCGGCGGTCGCATGGCGATGCCGAAGACGGAGCTCCCGGGCGGCATGGGCTCGATCGCGGGCTTCACCGATCCCGCGGGCAACTGGATTGGCCTCTGGATGGCGCCGCCCAAGGCCGCGGCTCCCAAGCGCAGCGCGGCCAAGAAGACCGCCACGAAGAAGAAGGCCGCTGCGCCGAAGAAGGCAGCTGCTCCGAAGAAGGCCGCCGCTCCGAAGAAGGCGGGTGGCGCGAAGTCGACCGCCAAGAAGAAGTAGCGCACATCGTCTCCGCTGCGCTCTCGCTCGGGCTCTCCGTCTTCGGAGACCTTCGGAGACCCGACCGAGAGGTTGCTTCGATTGCGCAAGGTCGAGCGATCGCGCATGCTTCGCCACCATGCGGAGCCTGCCTCGCCTCGTCGTCCTGTTCGGTCCGCTTCCGCTCGTCGCGGCGGTCACTCTCGGCTCTGCGTGCAGCGCGACCAACAACGCCGCGCCAGGCACGAGCGGCGGAGCCGGAACCACCATCACGCCCGTCGCTCCCGACGGCGTGGGCGGCTCGCTGCCGTGCGACGTCGACGCGGTGCTCGCCGCGAACTGTCGCAAGTGCCACGACGCATCGCCGAAGTTCGGTGCGCCGATGGCGCTCGTCACAGCCGCGGATCTCCACGCGCCCGCGAAGAGCAATCCCGCGCGCCGCGTCTACGAGCTCGTGCCGGAGCGCATCGCCGACGACACGAACCCGATGCCGCAGCCGCCGAACGCGCGCCTCGGCGATGCCGACCGCGCGACGCTCACGTCGTGGGCCGGGATCGGCGCGCCCGCCGGCACCGCCGCCTGTGGAACCACCACGCCGCCGCCCGACGTCGTTCCCACCGCGTGCACGCCCGACCTGCCGATCGCTCCCGCGAGCGACTACGTGATGCAGGACTCGAACGACGTCTACGTCTGCTACGGCGTCGAGCTGTCGCGCCCCACGCCCACGCACGTCGTCGGGTTCTCACCGCGCATCGACAACACGAGCATCGTCCACCACGTCGTGGTCTTCGAGTCCGATCAAGCCGTGTCGCCGACGCCGACCGCGTGCAATGCCGGCGGCTCGCTGCGCTGGCACATGGTCACGGGCTGGGCGCCGGGCGGGACGGGCTTCGAGCTCCCGCCCGAGGCTGGCTTCCCGATCGCGACCACCGGCTCTTCGACGCACTACGTCGTGCAGGTCCACTACTCGAACCCGCAAGGGCTCACCAATCAGAAGGACCACAGCGGCTTCGACCTCTGCACGTCGGCGCCGCGCAAATACGACGCGGACGTCATCGCGTTCGGCACGCAGAACATCAAGATCCCCACTGGCGCTGCCTACAGCGCGCACTGCACGACGCCGATGACCGGTGACTACGCGGGCAAGCACTTCATCGCGTCGATGCCTCACATGCACAAGCTCGGCACGGACATGTCGACGGAGCTCCACGTCGGATCGAAGACCGGACCTGCGACCGACATGGGCACGGTCAAGGGCTGGAGCTTCAACTCGCAGGCGTGGCTTCCCATCGGCGCGAGCGGTGCGGGCGGCGCGGTGTCGACGGCGAGCGACTTCGTCACCACGACCTGCACGTGGAAGAACACGACGGGCGCGGAGGTCACCTTCGGCGAAAAGACGTCCGACGAGATGTGTTACTCGTTCACGACGTATTACCCGAAGATCCCCGGGCTCTTGAGCTGGGCTCAGCCTGCGCTGACCGCGTCGTGCACGTTCGACTGACGACGTAGCCCGCATCCTCGAGGGGCACCGCATCGCCGAGCGGCACCACGATCGAATCGTTCATATGGCTCGTGTGCGAGCCGAGCAACGTCGTCGCGATCCAGGAACGTTGCCTTTGCCGCGGGAAAATCGCGGCCGATCGCATGCGCTCGCGGTGGCCCGTGCCGTGCAATCCCTTCCGTACGAAGGCGCCACGCAGCTGCCCGCGGTCGGTCCTCTGTCCCGTCCACCAACTCCGCCAATCCCTGGGCCGGGGGGTTGCCGGTCGCGGGCGGTGCGTGGCGCCTTCGAATCTCCCCGAAAGGCCTTGATAAGAGCCCGCGCCGGCGTACGGTCGCCTCATCCAACTCTACGGCAACACCACCGGTCTCTCGCCCTCCGCCACGAAGACGCTCGAGCGGATCTACCGCCGCCGCGTGCCCGCGACCGACATCGCGACGCCCGAGCTGACGAAGTCGCTCGTCGAAGCGAGCGTCGAGACGGGGCGCCAGATCGGCGTGCTCGTCCATCGCTCGGGTCAGGTCGACTACGTGATCGTCGGCGACGCCGGCAAGCTGATGCTGCCGGACATCGGTCGCCTCCGCGCCGCCGAAGGACGCTTCCGTGGACTGCGCCTCGTGCACACGCACGTACGTGGTGAAGCGCTGACGCGCGACGACCTCGTCGACCTCGTCCGCCTTCGCCTCGATCTCGTCTGCGCCATCCAGATCAGCCCGCGCGGCGAGGTGCGATCGCTGCACTATGCATACAATATCCCCGCGGAGCCCGGCGAGGTGCCGTACCGTGAGGTCGGACCGCTGCCGCCGGGCCAGGTCGACGTCGACGTCAGCTCGCTCATGTCGGGCCTCGAGGCGGAGTTCGCGCGGAAGACGCGCACCCGCGACGTCCAGGCGAAGGACGGTCGCGCCATTCTCCTCCACGTCGGCGACAAGTCGGAGCGCAACGCGCTCCACCTCGCGCAAGAGGGCATTCGCGAGCTCCGCGAGCTCGCGTATACGGCGGGCGTCGAGGTGGTCGACACCATCGTGCAGGTGCGCGAGCGCATCGACCCGAAGCACGTGCTCGGCAAGGGCAAGCTCGACGACGTCATCGTCCGCGCCATGCAGCTCGATGCGCAGGTGCTCATCTTCGATCGCGATCTCACGCCGGTGCAGTCCTCCGCCATCGCGAAGGAGAGCGACCTCAAGGTCATCGATCGCACGCAGCTGATCCTCGACATCTTCGCGCAGCGCGCGGAGAGCACCGACGGCAAGCTCCAGGTCGAGCTGGCGCAGCTGAAATACAACATGCCGCGCCTCGGCCTGAAAGACGACTCGCTGTCGCGCCTCACCGGCGGCATCGGCGGTCGTGGTCCTGGCGAGACGAAGCTCGAGATCGGTCGTCGTCGCGCGAAGGAGCGCGTCAGCCATCTCGAAGCGCAGCTCAAGAAGCTGGTTCGCCAGCGCGAGCAGCGCCGCGCCAAACGCGCGCGCACCGGTGTTCCGACCATCGCCGTGGTCGGCTACACGAACGCCGGAAAGAGCACGCTCCTCAACACGCTCACCGGCTCCGACGTCCTCGTCGAGGACAAGCTCTTCGCCACGCTCGACACGCGCTCGCGCCATCCCAAGGTGGGCTGGGCGGGCTATGGCGATCGCGAGGTCGTCATCACCGACACGGTGGGCTTCATCCGCAGCCTCCCCAAGGACCTCTTCGCCGCGTTCCGCGCCACCTTCGAGGAGGCGGCCGACGCCGATCTCCTCCTCCACGTCGTCGACGCCGGAGACGACGCACGCGACGAGCACATGGACACGACGGAGAAGGTCCTCGCCGAGCTCGAGCTCGACGAGATCCCGCGCATCGTGGTCTTCAACAAGTCCGACACCATCGCGCCCTTCGCGCGGAAGCTGCTGCAGAAGAAATTCCCCGACTCGGTCGTTCTCTCGGCGATGGACCGCGAGTCGACGCGGCCGCTCCTCGTCCGACTCGCGCGCGCGCTCGCCGAACGGTGGGAGCACAGCGCTAAGATGCCCGAGGCGCCCAAGACCGAGCCCATGCTCCCCGACGACGAGGACCACATCGCCGGCGCCGCCGACGAAGGCACGACGCTCGAAGATCTTCTGCGCATCACGGGCCGCCGCGTGAAGCGTGCCGCCCTGCCGACTCCTCCGACGGCGACGCGCGTTCGCACCGACAAGGTTCACTGACCATGCGCGCGATGGCCGCGGGCGCCGTGCTCTCGCTGCTGCTCGCCGCCGGTCTCGGCGGATGCTCCGGCAGCCTGGGCACCGCGAAGGCCGATTTTCGCAAGGGCCGCATCGCCGAGGCGAAGAACGAGCTCGTGCTCCTCGAGACCGAGAGCCGCTCGTGGAGCAACGAGCGGCGCGCCGAATACGCCCTCTATCGGGGCCTCGTCCATCACTCGCTCGGTGATCGCGCCGCAGCGGGCGTTTGGCTCGCCGAGGCGAAGGCCCTCGACGACGCCCAGCCGCACACGCTCTCCGAAGAGGATCGTGTCCGCTTGAAGCTCGCGCTCGAGTCGCTCGCGAACGACACTCCACCGCCCTCGCCATGAACGAGGCGGAGCCGCGCAACGACGAGGGGCCTTCCAGCGTCACGTTCGCGAGCGGGCTCTCGTGGACGCGGGTGGCGCTGCCGCGGCTGCTCTCGCGGATCGGCAAGACGCTGTTCGTCTTCGGCGCGCTCGGCATGCTCGCGATGGTCTTTCCGTCGCAGCCGCTGTTCGGGTTAGCGACCCTCCTCGGAGCCGTTGGCTGGCTGTTCTTCCTCGCGAGCTACATCGTGTCGCTCACGCAGACATCGTTCGGCGGCGGCCTCATCGGTTCGAAGGACGAGCTCGTGATCCTGAAGGGCACGACGCGAAGGGTGATCCCCATCGCGAAGATCGCCGGCGCGCTGGTGGTGGAGCGCATGGTGGGAGGCGTCGCGGTCCCGACCGTCGAGATCGAGCTCACGAACGGCGACCGACTCACGGCGCGCATCCCGGCTCAGCACGCTCCCGAGCTCATCGTTCGGACGCTCGGCTTCGGCCCAGGCGGACGGAAGGTCCACGCCGCGCTGGCCAAGCCGACGCGCCGTCTCTTGCACCCGCTCTTCGCGTTCGCGGCGTATGCCGCCGGCGTCACGGTGGTGATGCTCTGCGCCACGGCGTTTCCCAACGAAGGCAACGCGTTCGAGCTCGCGTTCGCCGCGTATCCGCCCGTGACGCTGTTCCTCTACGCGCTTCTCCAACACTTCGTCCGTGCGCCCGAGGTGACGGTGGGAGACGACGGCGTCGCCATGCGCGTTCACGGCCGCACGCGCATGATCGCGCGTCGCGACATCGCATTCGTCGGCGCTCCGTTGGCCGGCGTGCTGGCCGTCGAAGAGCACTCGGGCAAACGCACCGCGATCACCAGCGTGCTGCTCGATCATGCGCGCGTGGCGGCGGTCACGCGCCTCATCGGGCAGCGTGCGGGTCCGAGCGCGGCAACCGCCGATCGCTTCGTCCATTACGACCGCGCGGGACGGGCGCTCGCGGCGTGGCGCGACCATCTCGCGCACGCGATGAACGACGCGAGCTATCGGCACAACGCCGCGACCGTCGACGAGGCGGCATCGGTGCTCCGGAGCGGCCAGGCCACGCCGGAGCAACGAATCGGTGCTGCGCTCGCGCTCCGCGTCGCGGGTCAGCCGCCCGAGCGCATTCGCGTCGCGGCCGCCTCTGCCGTCGACGAGCGCGTGCGCGTTGCGCTCGAGGCTGTCGCCGACGCCGAGGACGACGTGGTCATCGAGAAAGCGTTGAAGCGGCTGCAGTCGTGATCAGCAGAGCGCGCCGTTCGGGATGCAGGCCATGTGGCCCCAGCATGCCGAGCAGTACTTGCCGGACGGGCAGCCCGTCGTCGTGCAGTCGGCGGGCGGGGGCGGCGGCGGGGGCGGCGTGACGTCCTTCGTGCACTTGCCCGGGAGGTCGGGGTGCATCGGGCCCGTGTGCGTGCAGGAGTAGTCGGTCGGGCACTGGTGCGCATGCGCGATGAAGCCGCCGCACTTGATGTCCTCGGCCTTCACCATCTCGCACTTCTTGGTGCCGCTGTTGCACTGCGCGACGCGCTGATCGAGGATGATCGAGAGCGGGCAGAACTGCGGCGGGCTCTTGCACTTCGCCGCCTTCGCGTACTGCGCGGTCTTGCTCTCGTTCACGGCGACGTTGATGCCGTTGGGGCAGCAGCCGCCCTTGGGGACGGCGACGCAGTCGTCGTCGACGTTGCAGGAGTTGTAGCTCGCCATGCGGAGCTCGGCGTCTTGCGACTCGGCAGCGGCCTCCTCCGGCGTGACGGTGTCATCGGTCGGCGCTGCGCAGGCAGCGACCGAGATCGAGCCGACGACGGTGAGAGCGAGCATCGAGAAGACGGTCTTGAGGGACATGGAAAGCCTCCGGGAAGAACCTCGCTGACGCGCCCATCACGCCCGCGGGTGACGGCGCTTTGACCCGCGCTGGATGTGTGCGCAAGTCCTACTTTTATACACACGATTAACACCCATGAATCCGGGGTGTTGCGGAACACGACGGTCGGCCGAAAGGTGATCTCGGGGCCATTTCATCTGCCTTCGGCGCCTGCCCGGATCCGCGCTAACACCGCCGCATGAGCGGCCCTCGTCCTGTGAAAGCGCCTCGTGGCTCGGAGCTGTCGTGCAAAGGCTGGGTGCAGGAGGCGGCGCTCCGCATGCTCCACAACAACCTCGATGCCGAGGTCGCGGAGCGCCCCGACGATCTCGTCGTCTATGGCGGCACCGGCAAGGCCGCACGTTCGTGGGAAGCGTTCGACGTGATCGCGCGCGAGCTCCGCGCCCTCGAGAACGACGAGACGCTGCTCGTGCAGTCGGGCAAGGCCGTCGGTCGCTTCCGCACGCATCCCGATGCGCCGCGCGTGCTCATCGCGAATTCGAACCTCGTCGGCAAGTGGGCCACGTGGGATCACTTTCGCAAGCTCGAGGCCGCGGGCCTCATCATGTTCGGGCAGATGACCGCGGGCTCGTGGATCTACATCGGCACGCAAGGCATCCTGCAGGGCACGTACGAGACGTTCGTCGCCGCGCGGAAGGCCTACGCCGAGCGCACCAAGAACAGCGGCCACGCCTGGGTGCTCACGGCGGGTCTCGGTGGCATGGGCGGCGCGCAGCCGCTCGCGGCGACGATGGCCGGTCTCTCGTGCCTCGCCGTCGAGGTCGATCCCACGCGCATCCAGAAGCGCCTCGACACGCGCTACGTCGACGAGCGCATCGACGATCTCGACGAGGCGCTCGCGCGCATCGAGCGCGCGAAGAAGGAAGACAAGGCGGTGAGCATCGCGCTGTGCGGGAACGCCGCCGAGGTCTTCCCGGAGCTCGTGAAGCGCGGCATCACGCCCGACCTCGTGACCGAGCAGACGGCGGCGCACGATCCGCTCGTCGGCTACATCCCGATGGGCTTCTCGCTGGAAGAGGCCGCCGACCTCCGCAAGGAGGACGCGGACGCGTACGTCGAGAAGGCGAAGGCGAGCATGGCCGAAGAGGTCGAGGCCATGCTGAGCATGAAGAAGAAGGGCGCCGAGGTCTTCGACTACGGCAACAACATCCGCGCCTGCGCCGTCGAGGCGGGCTGCACGCGCGCCTTCGACATTCCCGGCTTCGTGCCGGAGTACATCCGCCCGCAGTTCTGCGTGGGACGCGGTCCGTTCCGCTGGGTGGCCCTCTCGGGCGATCCCGAGGACATCGCCGTCACCGATCAGGCGGTGCTCGATGCGGTGCCGAACGATCCCGATCTCCGCCGCTGGATCGAGCTCGCCAAGGAGCACGTGAAGTTCCAGGGTCTGCCCGCGCGCATCTGCTGGCTCGGCTACGGCGATCGCGCGAAGGTCGGACTCGCCTTCAACGAGCTCGTTCGCACCGGCAAGGTGAAGGCGCCGATCGTGATCGGTCGCGATCACCTCGACTGCGGCTCCGTCGCGTCGCCCAACCGTGAGACCGAAGCGATGAAGGACGGCAGCGATGCCATCGCCGACTGGGCGATCCTCAATGCGCTGGTGAACACGGCGTGCGGCGCGAGCTGGGTCAGCTTCCATCACGGCGGCGGCGTCGGCATGGGCATGAGCCTCCACGCCGGCATGGTGGTGGTCGCCGACGGCACGCCGGAGGCGGCGAAGCGCCTCGAGCGCGTCCTCACCAGCGATCCCGGCATGGGCGTCATCCGTCATGCCGATGCCGGCTACGAGGACGCGATAGCATGCGCCGCGACGAAGGGCGTGCACGTCCCGCATCGCGCCTAGCTCTGAAAGGGCGGGAAACAGCGAGCAAGCCGCCCTCGCGCTGTGCGGCGCCTCGTGCTCTGATCGAGGGGTGCGTCATCCAGTGCTTCTTCGCTTTGCGCTCGGACTCAGCGTCGTCGGAGTCCTGGCAGGGGCGTGCTCCGATCAATCCGTCACAGCTGCGCCGCCGTCCGGCATCGGCGTCGACGGCGGGTCCGGCACGGACGGCGAGCCGTCCCCGGTCGGCGAGTCCGGCGCACCGCCGCTAGGGCCCGGCAAGATCCGCGTCGCGCAGCTCAACACGCATCGCTTCTTCAACACGGTCTGCGACAGCAGCAAGTGCTCGGGCGGCGACTTCGAGGACCTGCCGACGCAGGCGGAGTTCGACGCGAAGACGGACACGCTCGCGAAGGGGATCGCGCTGATCGATCCCGACATCATCTCGCTCGAAGAGGTCGAGACGCAGGGCTGCCTCGACGCGCTCAACGCGAAGCTCGCGGCACTGGGGAAGATCTATCCGATCGCCCATCTCGGCGAGACGGGCTCCGCCGGCAGCGTGGACGTCGCCGTCCTCGCCAAGGGCGCGCTCACCGAGATCAAGACGCATCGCGACGTGCCGCTCACCCAAGCCGACGGAACGAAGACCACGTTCACGCGCGAGCTCCTCGAGGTGCGCATGACCTTCGGCGCTCGCTCCGTGATCATGTTCGCGGCGCACTTTCGCTCGCAGGTGATGGACGACCCGGCGCGCCGCCTCGCCGAGGCGAAGGGCGCGCAGGCGATCATCGCGAAGACGTCGACCGACCTTCCCGATGCGCTCGTCATCCTCGGCGGCGATCTCAACGACCGTCCCGGGTCGGACCCGATCAACGCGCTCGAGGCCGGTGGCGCGCTCCTGCGCGTCGCGAGCGACATCCCGGTCGCGGATCAGGCGACGTACACGTTCAACGGCACGAAGAGCGCGCTCGACCACATCTTCGTGGGCGCTCCGCAGGCGAGCCGCTACGTCGCGAAGAGCGCCATCGTGTTCCGGGACCCGTCGAAGAACGGCTTCGCCGGCAGCGATCACGCCTCGCTAGCGGCCAACTTCGCGATTGAGTGAACCCGGGGCGAGTGAACACGATCACACCAGCCGCGCCGGGTACGACGAGAGCCCGACGCGGCGCCCGTCCGGGTCGCGGACGTACAGCGAGAACTCCGTCGCCGCCTCGACCGTCACACCGGCGCCGGTCAGTCGATGGATGCATGATGCACGCGTCTCCGGCGCGACGGTAAAGGCCACGAGGTCCTTCGAGCCGGCGGGGATCTCCGGCTCGCCCTCGTCGCGGCGCTCGAGCATGACGATGGCGCCCCCGGCGTCGAGCCACACGCTGCGTCCGCCGTCTTGACGTCGGATCACCGCGAGCCCGAGCGCATCGACATAAAAACGCTCGAGACGTGCCAGGTCGGCCGTGCGCAAGGCGAGGTGATGGACGCGCATGCCACGAACGTACGCGCTCCGGGCGCGGTCCGAGTGTGCTAATCGAAAGCTCGATGCGTCAGGTCGTCGTAGCTACGCACGGGCATTGCTTCGATGGGATGTGCTCGGCCGTGATGTTCACGCGGCTCCTGCGCCATCTCCATCCGGGCGAAGAGCTCGCGTTCACGTACCGCGCGCAGGGCTATGGGCCGGGCTCGAGCGGCGTCGACCCAGCCATCTTGACGGGGCAGGAGAACGCGATCCTCGATTTCCGCTTCTCGCCGTCGCCGCAGCTGACCTGGTACTTCGATCATCACGTCAGCGCGTTCCCGTCGCCCGACGATCGCAAGGCGTACGACGAGCGCGCGCACGAGAGCAAGGCGCGCACCGTGTTCCACGACGGCACGTACGGCTCGTGCACGAAGCTCATCGCCGACATCGGCAAGGCGCGCTTCGGTCTCGACGTCTCGAACGACGCCGAGCTGATCCGCTGGGCCGACATGATCGACACGGCGGGGTTTCCCAGCGCCGAGATGGCCGTGGCCCGCTCCGAGCCGGTGCTCCACCTCATGACCGTCGTCGAGCACCAGGGCGGCGACCAGTTCCTCCAGACGATGGTCCCGCGTCTGCTCGAGGAGCCGCTCGACACCATCGCGCGCGGCAAGGACATCGAGGAGGCGTTCGCGCCGCTGGCCGCGCAGAACGAGGGCTACGTCGAGCTCGTGAAGCAGCACGCCGTCGTGAAGGGCGACGTCGTCATCGTGGACCTGAGCTCGGTCGTCGTCGACGTCGCCGCGAAGTTCGTGACCTACTCGCTCTGGCCGGACAGCGCGTACTCGGTGTCGCTCAGCTGCTCGCCGTCGAAGTGCAAGATCTCGATCGGCTACAACCCGTGGTCGCCGATCCCGCGCCGCCACAACATCGCGGCCATCTGCGAGCGCCACGGCGGCGGCGGACATCCCGTCGTCGGTGCCATCTCGCTGCCCGCCGATCAGAAAGAGCGCGCGCGTCAGCTCACGAACGAGATCGCCGAGGAGCTCGCCGTCTGATCGTCCTCGGTCATCGAGGTGGGCGAGGGGAGGGCTGGCCTGCCGAGAACACGCTCGAGGCCTTCGCTCAGGCGCTCGACGAAGGCGCGGACGGCGTCGAGCTCGACGTGCGCCTCACCGCCGACGGCGTGCCGGTGGTCTTCCATGACACGACGCTGGCGCGAGCGACGGGCGGAGCGGATCCGCGCGCCGTGCACAGGGTCGCGTACGCGGAGCTGCCGCTGCTGCGCGGTGGAGAGCGCATTCCGCGGCTCGTGGAGGCGCTCGATGCGCTCCGCGATCGACTCGTGAACGTCGAGATCAAAGCGGACGTCGCGGTCGCGTCGCGTCTCGGTGAGGTGCCGCAGCGCCTCCGCCTCGTTCGCGCCGCGGCCGCGGTGGTGAAGCAGGCGAAGAACGTGGAGGTCGTGTTCTCTTCGTTCGATCCGTTGATGGTGGTGGCGCTCGCCGCGATGCTTCCGCGCGTCCCGCGCGCCATCCTCGTGGGAACGACGACACCGCGCGTCGCCACTGCGCTTCCGCTCGCGATGCGTGCGGCGGTAGTCGCTGCTCACCTCGACGACTCGTTGCTCACGGTCGCTCGTGTGCGGCGACTGCTCGGCGCCGGCCTGCGCGTGGCGGCGTGGACGGTGAACGACCCGGCGCGCGCCGATGCGCTTGCGGCGCTCGGCGTCGCGTGGGTCATCACCGACGCGCCCGGGGCTATTTCTCGTCGTCGCACGTGACGCGCTCGACCCGGAGGCCGGGCGGAGGCGCCTGCGTGAAGAGGCCGTCGGGGATCGGCGGGTTCCAGGCCACGTCCTCGTAACGGAAGAGCACGTCCTCGTCTTTGCCCGGGACCTCGACGTGAATGCGTCGCGCGAGCTCGGCCTGGCACATCGGACCGCTCACCGGGATCGGCGGATCGATACCGTCGGCATCGACCTGCGGTTTGCTCATGCCGGCCGGCTTATGGTCGTCGAGCGCTGCGTGATAGAGCACGTAGCCTTCCTGCCGGACCTCGACGTCGACGAGGCGCATGCGCTGCTGGGCCCACGGCAGCTTGTAATCGTCGGGATGCGGCGCGATGTGGATCTCTTCCTGGGCGTTGCGGGTGCTCGCGATCTTCACCACGTAGTAGCCGCTGTTGCTCCAGCCGATGGTGGCTGCCTGCGGTTCGTGCACGAGGACCGGCGCCTCGCCGCGCAGGAGCGACACGAGGACGTGGCCGGGCATGGGCACTGTGGTGAGGCGCGCGATGTTGCAGGCGCTGGCGGGCCCGAAGAGGAAGCGCTTCTCACGCATGTCGGCGAGCGTGAACTTCGAGGCGTCGCTCGCCAGCGTCGCGACGATGCCGCTGTTCATCGGGCCGATGACGTCCATGCGCAGGCGAGCGGGCCAAAACGCGAACATCAGCAGGTCGCCGCGGACGCGACCGCCCGTGCCGAAGTGGTCGATCTTCGCGGCGGCGTGGATACCCATCCCGCAGTCCTGCGTCGCGTGGAGGCGCTGGAGAGCGGCGCGCGCGTCCGGCACCTGCGAGGCGGGCGGGGGCGTTCCGCAGCCCATCGAGGCGAGGGACGCGAAGGACGCGAGGACCACGAGGCTGGCGGCGCGAGTCATGGCCCCGGTCTAACACAGGAGGAGTGTCCGAATTCCGGACACTCGCGCCGCACTTAGTGTCAACAGATCGTTACATGCGGCGCGCGGAAAGCGCGGAAATCCGCGCTATTCGCGTTGGCAGAGAGGTTGCTCAGGGCCGCCGCATGAAGAAGTACACGGGGGCGGGGACGGGGGCCGTGCGGATCGTCACGACGACGGCGACGCAGGGCGGCGGGATGTTCGCAACGCAGGGCGGGGGAATGTTCTGAGTCGCCGGCGGCGCGCCGTCGGGGCTGCCCGCCGATCCCTCGCTACGCCGTGACCTTCACCGGACCGTGATCGTCGCAGTGATCGGAGTGCGCGTGATGGAGGTGACCGTCGACGACGTAGTCGGTGTGGTCGCCGTGCGCGATGGCGTCGTGACCGCAGGCGGGGCCGTGGACGTGACCCTTCTCGTGGCTCGTGCAGGCGCCGTGCTGGGGCGTGCATTCTGCCGGGTTCTTTCCGCCGACTGCGAGCGTGTGCTCGTCGACGTGGTCGCCGTGCGCGTGATGGAGATGACCGTCGTGCAGGAAGTCCTGGTGCCCCTCGTGCTCGACCTTCTTGTGGCCGCAATCGGCGCCGTGCTGATGGTCATGGCCTTCGTGCGTCTTGTGGTTCGACATGGTCGCTCTCTCCTGCAAGCGGACGGCCGGCGCTCTCCCGGTAGCAGTCGCTAGTCGTCGTGCTTGTGCTCGTGGACGTGGCCTTCGGCAGCATGCTCGATGGCGCTCTGGATCAGATCGCTGACGTGGGAGTCAGCAAGCGAATAGAAGATGTGCTTCCCGGCGCGACGACGCGCGACGATGCGCTCGGCGCGTAAGAGACGGAGCTGCTGCGAGACGGTGGACAGACCGACGCCTGCGGCATCGGCGAGCTCGGTCACGCACCACTCGCCGTCGCAGAGGCGATAGAGGAGCTTGAGGCGCGAGAGATCGCCGGCGGCGCGGAAGATCGCGGCGGCGCGGTCGAGCTGGTCGTCGCTCACCGTGGTCTGGCGCGCCCGGCGTGCGTGCTCTTCCGGACCACACTGGCCTTCGGCGCGACCTTCGGCGACGGGCTTGATCGGGGCGGCGGCAGCGGGCGCGTCGGCATGGCTCGCGCCGGCGCCTGCAGCCTTGGCCGCGCCATTGGTCTTGGAAGAGGAGGGAGGGCGTTGCATCACTTCACCAACTAATGAATTGTTATAGTGTACGGGCCACCGGGGTCAAGGATCTCCCGGAACCAAGGATCTTCCCATTAACGCCCCCGCAGCCCGCTTCCGCAAGCGGTAGCCTCCCGCGCCCATGCCCGGTGCCCAGGATCTCGTGCGACCGCTCGAAGCCGCCTGGCAGGACGTGATCGACGCCGTCCTCGAGCGCCGGCGCGCTCCTTCCACCCGTGAGCCCGCGAAGCTCGCGCCGAAGCTCGTCGAGCTTTCGCATGCTTACAACGCCGGGCTGGCCGGCGACACTGCGCCCGACGGCGCTCGCATCAAGGTGCCGCTCGACGCGCGCATCGCGTTCTCGTTCGCGCGTGACGTGCCGAAGGGGGCGGGCGCAGTCCGCGAGCTCGTGCAGGCCGGGGTGCTCTCGGGACTTCGCTCGCCCGATCGCCCGCTGCGCATCGTCGACGTGGGCGCCGGCCTCGGCGCGATGACGTGGGGCATCGCGCGCGCGCTCGTCGCGCACGCTGCACGTGATGCGCACGCTGCCCAACGCGACGTCGCGCCACCGCTCCGTATCGATGCGCTTCTCGTCGACGAGGACGCCGATGCGCTCGCTGCCGCCGAGGCGATCGCGCGCGAGGCGGCCGCTCGGCCCGCGACGAACGCGCCCGCGCTCTCGCTTCGCACGCGCGCCGAGCGCATTGCCATAGGTATGAAGCTGCCCGAGGCGGACGTCGTCGTGCTCGGCCAGGTCCTCAGCGAGCTCGACGTCGCGATGGAGCCCGCGGCGCGCGCCGCCAAGCACGCTGCGCTCGTCGCCGATCTCCTCGCGCGCGTGGTGGCGCCGGATGGTGCGCTCGTGATCGTCGAGCCGGCGCTGCGCGGTCGGACGCGCCACCTCCACGCCGTCCGCGACGCGCTTGTCCACGCTGGAACCACGGTTTTCGCGCCGTGTCTGCACGCGAAGGGGTGCCCGGTGCTCCTCACCGAGGGCGACTGGTGCCACGAGGATCTGCGCGTCGATCTGCCGCCGTGGGTCGTGCCGCTCGCGCGCGCGGCAGGGCTTCGCTGGCAGGGTCTGACGTTCACGCATCTCGTGCTGCGACGTGACGAGCAGCGCCTCGTGGGCAAGCTCGATCATGAAGAGGGTCCGCCGCGGGTTCACTTGCGCGTCATCTCGGAGCTGATGCGCACGAAGGGCAAGGCGGAGGTCTTCGCGTGCACGTCGGACGGCGAGCGTCTCCGCCTGCGCCGCCTCGATCGCGATGCGGCCCTCGACGGCCCCGGCGCGGAGGCGACGGCGGCATGGGCGGGCGTCGGTCGCGGCGACGTCGTCACGCTGCGCGATGCGACCGCTCCGATCGACGAGCGCGGGCGCATCACCAAGACCGCGCAGATTGACGTCTGGCCGATCAGGAAGTAGCTGGCGTGGTTGGAGACGACCGGGGGGCGCTTCCGCATCAGGAGGAGATCCCGCCGCCATGAAGGGGCTCTATGCCATCGTCGATACGAAGCTCCTCGCCGCTCGAGGCACCGATCCGCTCGCGTACGCCAAGGCGCTCCTCGAGGTGCGGCCTGCCGCGCTCCAGGTCCGCGCGAAGGACGTCGGCGCCCGTGAGATCCTGGCCATCCTGCGCGCGCTCGGGCCGATGTGCCGGCAGCTCGGGGTGCCGCTCGTCGCGAACGATCGCGCTGATCTCGCCGCGCTCGCTGGCTGCGAGTGCGTGCACATCGGTCAGGAGGACCTGCCGTACGAGCTCGTCCACCGCATCGCGCCGCAGCTCGGTGTCGGCATCTCCACACACAACCTCGAGCAGCTCGCGAAGGCGCTCGCGTTCCAGCCGCGTTACGTCGCGTACGGCCCGGTCTTCGAGACCGCCAGCAAGATGAACGCCGATCCCGTCGTCGGTATCGAGGGCCTTCGTCAGGCGTCGCGCATCGCACGCGCGGCCGGCGTTCCCCTCGTCGCGATCGGCGGCATCACGCTTGCGCGCGTCCACGAGCTCGTCGATCTCGCCGACGCCTGCGCCGTCATCGGCGACATCTATCTTCCCGGAGCCACCCTCGCCGACGTCACGGAGCGTGCACGCTCCCTCCATCTCGCGATGGGCGGTACGCCACGAAGCATCGAGGCTCGTCCGTGAGCTTGATCCTCGCTGGCCTGATCGTCGCAGGCACCAGCGGGGCAATCGCCGTGGGTCGGTGGCTCTCCGGCCGGCGTGACAAGTCGAACGAGCCGAAGCCGGCGGGCGACGGCGACACGAACGACAGCAGCGACGAGGCGCGTGACGCGAAGGACGCGAACGCCAAGGACGGCGACGCGAAGGACGGTGACGGGACGACGAAGAAGCCCGTCACCAAGCCGGTCAAGCGCAAGGTCGAAGGACCGAGCGAGCACCTCGTCGGCTTTCCCTGTCAGCTCGGCGACGTGCTCATGCGCCTGACCGGCGAAGAGGCATGGCTCGCCGGCGGGCTCGTGCTCTCCGAGGAGGCGCCGGTGGCCGCGCTGTTCGTCGCGCCCGACGTCGGTCACGACTGCGCGATCTACGTGAGGCCGCAGCCGCGCGAGGCGGTGTACTGGATGGCGCCTCTCGATCCCGGAGCGATCCTCGTGGGCGGCGAGCCACCGAGCGCCGTCGAGCACGGCGGCATTCGCTTCGATCGCGTGCGACGCTTGCCCCTTCGTCCGAAGCGCATCGGGGTGGGCGCGCCCGACGTCGGCGATGCGGTGGTGCTCGCGGAATACGCGTCGGCGGGCTCGGAGCGACTGCTCGTGATGCGCAGCACGTCGGGCGTTTCGCACGCGTATCGCGGGGACGAGCTCGAGGTGTCCGCGTACGAGGTCATCCCGTCGGGCAAGTCGACGCTCGGCGACGACTGACCCGTCTCACAACGCGCGCATGCGCGACAGCATGGCTTCGACGACGAGCTGCGGCGCGTTGTTGCCGTCGAGATGCTCGAGCGCATTCAGCGCGAGATGACCGCGTAGCGCGAGCGCTTCGGCCTCAGAGCGATGTGCGCGCGCCGCTTCGGACGCCTTCACGGCCAGCGCCGTCGCCAGGGCGGCGATCCGCGCGCGAAGGAGGTCCTTCTCCTTCTTCGCGTCCTCGGCGAGCGCGAGGAGCGGCTCGAGCCCGGGGGCCGCCACCGCTTCGAGCGCGCGCGTCACGAAGCGATCGCGCGCCTCGCTCTCCTCGGGATCGGCGAGCAGCTCTCCCGCCTCGACGCTGCCGCCGGAGAGACGAGCCACCTCACGCGCGCGGGCAGGCTCGACGCCTCGGCCTTCGAGGATCGACGCGACGACGTCGTCCGGCAGGGGAGCGAAACGGATGCGCATGGTGCGCGAGAGGATCGTGGGCAACAGCGCGTCGGGATGCGATGTGAGCAGGATGAAATGGGTACGCGCGCCGGGCTCTTCGAGTGTCTTCAGCAGCGCGTTGGCGGCGGGCACTGACAGCTCCTCGACACGTCGTACGACGAAGACCTTCGCGCGGCCTTCATGCGGCGCATACGCGGCGCGCGACAACACGAGCGTACGGATCTGATCGATCGAGATGTCCTGCGTCTCGGGCGTGCGTCGCCCGATCGTGACCGGCGCGTAGAGACCGCGCTCGATGACCACGATGTCGGGATGAATCGGGCGCCGCTCCTCTTCGCGCGGTACGGCCCGCAGGCAGGACGAGCACGCTCCGCACGCGACGAAGCTCGGCGGTGCGCCGCCTCCGAACAGTCCGCCGCCCTCCTCGACGCCGCGCTTCTCGCAGACGAGCGCCTGCGCGAGCCCGAAGGCCGCGAGCTCCTTGCCGACGCCGTCGGGCCCGGCGAACAGGTACGCGTGATGAACGCGGCCGGTCTCGAGCGCGCGCTCGAGCGTGCGGCGCGCGGCGTCCTGCGCGCGGAGCTGGGAGAGGAGAGGCTCGACCATCGCTCGCGGAGTTAGAGGGGCGGCGCCGTCGCGTCAACGCTGGGCGCCGGCGCGCTCGCGCTCGACATGCGTCGGGTGACGACCGGCGCCTTCACGAGCAGCTGCATGAGGCGACCGAGAGCGATGGCGACGATGGCGGCGAGCCCGCCCACGAACGGACGCGCCTTGAAGAGAACGATCCCGCCCGCGAGCGCGGCGAGGTAGCCGACGGCGATGAGCGCGAGGAGGCCCGAGCTCAGCGCGTTGCCGTCGTCTTCCTTGGTGCGGCCGCAGCGCTCGCAGCAGCTGGCGCCGTCGAGCTCGTACGTGGCGCAGGCACCGCACAGGTTCTTGAAGCAGACGGCGCACGGCCCGCGGGCTTCGATCTCGGGGTGCGCTGCGCAGAGCATCGGCGGCGAGTGTATCCCAAGTGTATCGTGGGGGCCCGATGCTGCTCGAAGCGACCCGCCTCATGGAGCACGTCCACGGCCATCTCGGCTGGCTGGCCGCGGCGACGCTCGTTCACCCCGCGATCGTCCTGCGGAGCCGCACGCGACGCGCGCACTATGCGGTGGGGCTCTCGACCGGCTTCGTCACGGTGGCGGCCGGCATCGGCGTGTGGCTCTACGAGGCGTATCGCGAGCGGTTGAAGCAAGGCATCTTCATGCACGCCCCGTCGATCGGTCTCCTCTTCGAGCGGAAAGAGCACCTCGCGGTAGGCGCCGTGCTCCTCGCGTGGGCGGGAGCAGCGGCGTACTTCGCGGCGGCGTCGGCGGCGGAGCCGACGCGCGAGCGCCTGCGGACCATCGCGTTCCGCGCGTATTGCGGATCGGCGTCGCTCGCGATCCTCGTCGCGGTGCTCGGCACGGTGGTCGCGGTCTATCGCAGCTTCTGAAGCCTCCGAGCGGTGCCCGCGTGATGGCTCGGTGTGTCTTCGCTCCCACGCTTGCGCGTGATGCGAGCCACGTCGCGCGGCGTCGCGGCCTCGGATCCTCCACGTGCGCACGTTGTCGGCGCGTGGCGCACGGGTTGCAGCGACGTCCTCTCGAACTCTCGAAAGGAACGACCGCCATGAGCTTCGTCACGCGTATCTCGATGGTCCTTGCCGCTGCCGCTCTCTTCACCGTGTCGGGCGCCGCGAGCGCCGATACGTCCCACGGTCTCGAGGTGAAGCGCCTCGTCTTCGCGCGCGGCATCGACGGACACGAACCGCAGGACGCGGCGACGGCGTTCTCGGCGAAGGAGGATCGCGTCTACGCGTTCGTCGAGGTGGCGAACCCAGGCAGCGAGGAGAACATCGACGTGGTGTTCCAGCCGCCGACCGGCGCGGCGTTCACGGTCCCGCTGAAGGTCGGCAGCTCGAAGGGTTTCCGCACGTGGGCCTTCACGCGCCGCGCGCACGAATCAGGCGAATGGACGGTCACCATCCGCACCGCCCACAAAACGCTCGCCCACCAGTCCTTCACCGTTACGAGGTAGCCCTCGGCGTCACGAGCCCGTGAAGGTGGGTTTGCGCTTCTCGAGGAAGGCTTTCATGCCTTCTGCGCGGTCTTTCGTGCCGAAGAGCATCGCGAAGGCCTGCGTCTCCAGCGCATTGGCGACGTCCAGCGGGACGTCCGCACCCGTGTAGAGTACACGCTTGCACTGGGCGATCGCGAGGCGGCCCTTCGACGCGATCTTGGTGGCCACTTCGCGCACCTTCGTCATCAGCTCCGCCGCCGGCACGACCCCGTTGACCAGACCGATGCGCAGCGCTTCGTCGGCGTTCACGGTGTCGCCCGTGTAACAGAGCTCCCGCGCGCGACCGATGCCGACGCGCCGCGCGAGGCGCTGCGTGCCGCCGAAGCCCGGCATGACGCCCAGGTTCACCTCGGGCTGCCCGAGCTTCGCCTTGTCGCTCGCGTAGAGGAAGTCGCACGCGAGCGCGAGCTCGCAGCCACCACCGAGCGCGAAGCCGTTGATCGCGCCGATGACCGGGAACGGCGCCTTCTCGATGCGCGAGCAGATGCGGTGCCCGAGCTCCGAGAAAGCGCGGGCTTGCTCGGTGCCCATCTCGAGCATCGCGGCGATGTCCGCGCCCGCTGCGAACGCCTTCTCGCCGGCGCCCGTGAGGATCGCGCAGGACACGGTGGCATCGGCAGAGAGCGTCGCGAGCGCTCCGTCGAGCTCGGCGAGCAGCTCGGCGTTCAGCGCGTTCAGCTTGTCGGGGCGGTTCAGCGTGAGAACGACGAGGTTGCCTTCACGCTCGCTGAGTACGGTCGTCATCCGCGCGAAGTAACACGATCACCACGTCTCGACCACCGTCGCGCGGTGGTGATCCCAGCCCAGCTCCGTGTACACCGACGCGAGCCGCGTCTTCACCGCGGAGAGCCGCGGCGTGTCGCCGGTCGCCGCACGACCGACCGCGACGAGCATCCGCTCCGCGCCCTCGAGGTCGCCGGCGGCGAGCGCCGCGTCGGCGTCGTCGAGCGTCCACGGCGTGGCGTGCGCTTCGAAGAACCACGGCGGAGGAATGGCCTTCGCGAGAGCATGCGGGAAGTCGTCGGGCAGGCCGAGATCGCGGACCACGCCGTGAACGAGGTCCCGCCCGTGCGCGAGGCCATCGAAGAGGACGCCGGCGAACCACGCGTCGAGATCGTCCGCGAGCCAGCGCGCATCGCCGGTCGCGCGCGACACGAGCACCACCGGCACGCGCTCGCTGCGGGCGCGCGGATACAGGTACGTCGCGATGGCGTCCCCCTCGCGGGTCTCCGCGATATCGAGCAGGCACGGGTCGCGACCCATGTGCGAAGACCAGCGCGCGCGCGGATCGCGCAGCGTGACGCCGAGCTGCTGGATGCGGTGCTCCATGCCGTCACGGCGTTCGTAGGCGTCGGCGATGCGCAGCAGCACGTCCGACGTGGCGTCGAGCAGCGCGAGCAGACCGAGCACGCCGTCGCGTGAGGAGGACGTCGCGCCTCCGCTGCCGTCACGCGGGGCCGGAACCATCGCATGATGCCGCCCGTCGGCGTTGGAGGGGCGCGGCACCGACGGCATGGGTGCATTATGGACCGTGTTGACCCGGATGCGCGGCGGTCCGCTCCCGCGCGTGCCCGCGGCCGCCGTCAGCGAAGCGCCGAAGGCTTCTTTCCAGACTCGTCGTAGACGTAGAAGCCGCGGCCCGATTTCTTCCCGGTCCAGCCTGCGGCAACGAGGTTCCGCAGGAGCGTGGGCGCGCGATACTTGTCGTCGCCGATGTCCTTGTGGAGGACGTCGGCAATCGCGAGCACCGTGTCGAGGCCGATGAGGTCCGAGAGCTCGAGCGGACCCATCGGGTGGTTCAGGCCGAGCTTCGCGCCGGTGTCGATGTCCTCGGCGCTGCCGACGCCTTCTTGCAGCGCGAAGCATGCCTCGCACAGCATCGGGACGAGGATGCGGTTGACGAGGAAGCCCGGAGCGTCGCGGCTCACGGTCACCGTCTTGCCCATCTTCTCGGCGGCGGCGCGCACCGCGACGTAGGTCGCCTCCGAGGTCTGCACCGCGCGCACGATCTCGACGAGCTTCATCAACGGCGGCGGATTCATGAAGTGCATGCCGATCACGAGCTCGGGGCGCTTCGTCACGCCGGCCAAACGCGTGAGCGAGATGCTCGACGTGTTGCTCGCGAGGATGGCTCCGGGCTTCATCGCCTCGTCGCATCCGCGGAACAGCTTCAGCTTGAGATCGACGTTCTCGGTCGCGGCCTCGATGACGAGATCGCACGTGCCGAAATCGGCGGAGCTCGCGACCGGCTTGATGCGCGCCACGAGGGCGTCCTTGTCCTCGACCTTGATCTTGCCCTTCTCGACCTGCTTGCCCAGGATGGCGTCGATCTTCGAGCGGCCCTTCTGCGCCAGCTCGATCGAAGCGTCGGCGAGCACCACGTCGTAGCCCGCGGCCGCTGCCACCTGCGCGATTCCGCCGCCCATCTGCCCGGCGCCCAGGACGCCGATCGTTCGAATATCCATGTGTGTTCGTCCTCTCGAGCGTGGTTCCATTACCACGTGACGCGCCGTCTGAGAGCCCTCGTCCTCGCATGCGCGCTCGCCAGCGGCTCTGCGTTCGCGACCGGTTGCGTGTCGCCGGGGCCGGTCGATCGCGCGCAGCAGCTCGTACGCATGCATCGGGAAGGGGAGGCGATCGCGCTCCTCCGCGCCCAGCTCGCGAAGCAGCCCGACGACGTCGGCTCGCGGCGCCTCCTCGTGCGCGTCCTCGCGTTCACCGGCGACCTCGAGGCCGCGCGGACCGAAGTCGCGGAGCTGGAACGCAGGCTGCCGAACGATCCCGTTCCCTGGATCGAGCTCGGTCACGCCTTCGAGCTGACGCATCGCTACGACGAGGCGCTCGCGGCGTACGACACCGCGGCCAGCGTCGCGCCGACCTCGCCGGCGGGATCGCGCGAGGGCGGCATGCGGTGTGCGCGCTGGGGTGAGCCGGAGGACGCGCTGCCGCGTCTCGAGGAGGCGGTGAAGCGCGGCGCGAACGACGCGGAGATCTTCCACGCGCTCGGCCTCGTTCGTTTGCACATGAAGGACTTCGACGGGGCCGTGGAGGCCTACGAAAAAGGGCTTACCGTCGATCCGAAGAGCACCGAGAACCTGCTCGGGCTCGCCACCGTCGCCGTCGTTCGCGACGACCCGAAGGCCGCGCTCGCGGCTTACGACCGCATTCTCCAGCGGAAGCCCTCGTATGCCGGTGCCGAGCTGGGGCGCGCGTGGGCGCTCGCGAAGCTGGGGCGAAAGGACGATGCCAAGCGCGCGCTCGACCGTGCCGAGGAGCTCGGCGCTCCGCGCGAGAACGTCGCCCGCCAGCGTGCCGACCTGAAGTAAAATGAGCACAATGGCCGACCAGAGCATCGCGATGAAGGAGCTGCGTGAGGTCTTCGAGGACCTCGACACGTTGCTCAAGAACCCCGAGGTCGGCGGGGAGCTGACGGCGCGCGGCGTCAACGTGAGCCTTGCGATCGTCGCGGCCGAGGCGCTCGTCGCCTACGTCGAGGGCGATCGCGAGCGCGCCGCGGAGGACTTCGATACCGTCGCCGAAGAGATCAAGACGCGAATGGCCGCGAGCAAGATGGGCAAGGACGGAGCCTCATGACCGACAGCAAGAACCGCTACGCGCCCGTCCCGACGCTACGCACGGGGCAAGCGCATCCGCATCCCGAGCCGCTCGGCGGCGAGCACTACTCCGCCGTCGAGCTGATGCCCGGCTTCAAGGTCGTGGTCCTCGATCAACGCAAGCTCCCGCTGCTGGAGCGCTACGAGTTCCTTTCGCGGGTCGAAGAAGTGGCGGACGCGATTCGCAACATGCTCGTGCGTGGCGCTCCGGCGATCGGCGTGTGCGCCGCTTACGGCATGGTGACGGCAGCCGTCGCCGAGAAGGGCGACGGCCCGGCGTTCCTCGCTGCGATGACCGCCGCCGAGGGGATCCTGCGCGCGACGAGGCCTACCGCGGTCAATCTCGGCTGGGCGCTCGACCGCATGAAGCGCATCGCCGAGGAGGCTCGCTCGCTCGACTACGCCACGCGCACCGAACGCATTGCCGCCGAAGCGCGCGCGCTCCACAAGGCGGAGATCGCCGCGTGTCGCGCCATCGGCGCGCTCGGCGCTCCGTTCGTGCCCGAGGGCGCGACCATCCTCACGCATTGCAACGCGGGTGCGCTCGCGACGGGCGGCTACGGCACAGCGCTCGGTATCGTTCGCGCGGCTCAGGAAGCGGGGAAGAAGATCCGCGTGCTCGCGTGCGAGACGCGACCGTATCTCCAGGGCGCGCGCCTCACTGCGTGGGAGCTCTCGAAGGATCACATTCCCGTCGAGGTCATCACCGACTCCATGGCCGCGCACTTCATGTCGAAGAAGAGCGTCGACCTCGTGGTGGTCGGCGCCGATCGCATCGCGCGCAACGGTGACGTCGCGAACAAGATCGGCACCTACGGTCTCGCGTGCATCGCCGCGGCGCACGAGGTGCCGTTCTACGTCGCCGCGCCGTGGAGCACCGTCGACCTCGGCTGCCCGAACGGCGAGACCATCCCGATCGAGGAGCGCCCCGAGCGCGAGCTCTCGCACTTCGGACTGCCCGACGGCAACGCCGTGCAGATCGTGCCCGACGGCGTCCGCGTGCGGAACCCGTCGTTCGACGTGACACCGCATGCGCTGATCACCGCCATCGTCACCGAGCGCGGTGTCGTTCAGCCCGTCTCCGAAGGCGAGCTGGCGAAGCTCGCCACGCAGTAGCGTGCTACGCTGATCGGTTCGGAGGTCATCTTGCGGACGCTTACTTACGCCTGGGTGACGTGCGTGGCGCTCGCCCTGGTGCAAACCGCGTGCAGCGCGAAGACGCGTGCTTCGATCGACGGCAACGCCGACGGCGGCCCGGCCGGAAGCAGCGGTGGCTTCGTCCCGCAGGATGGCGGCGGCACCACGCCGGTGCTCGCGCAGTGCGCCGACGCCAACAAGGACGTCTACGTCATCGCCGAGGACCGGACCTTCTACTCGTTCCATCCTCCGACCGTGGAGTTCAAGGCCAAGGGCATCCTCAACTGCCCGACCGGCGGCGCGATGCCGACGTCGATGGCCGTCGATCGCGAAGGCACGGCGTGGGT
>JAXDMI010000880.1:0-3408 GCA_034666145.1 Myxococcales bacterium
AGAAGAAGCTCGCGTTCGTCGATGCGTCGCCGCGTCCCGAAGAGGAGCGCATCGAGGCGGGGCCCTTCGATTTCGCGGCGCTCGTGGCGCGCATCGAGGCCTGCGTCCGGAGGATCGACGCCAAGCGCGTGGTCCTCGATTCGATCGGCGCGATGTTCGCCCAGTTCAAGGATCCCGCAGCGGTGCGCAAGGAGCTCTATCGCATCAGCGCCGCGCTCAAGCAGATGGACGTTACCGCCATCGTGACCTCGGAGCGAACCGAGGACTACGGCGCCATCTCGCGTCACGGCATGGAGGAGTTCGTCGCGGACAACGTGGTGCTGCTCCGCAACACGCTCGAGGAAGAGAAGCGCCGGCGCACCATCGAGATCCTCAAGTTCCGCGGCACCGATCACCAGAAGGGGGAATTCCCCTTCGTGGTGAGCGACGAGGGCGTCGTCGTCATCCCGCTCTCGTCCATCCAGCTGCGCCAGAGCTCGACGACGCTGCGCATCACGTCGGGAAGCAAGGAGCTCGATGCCATGTGCGGCGGCGGCTTCTTCCGCGACTCGATCATCCTGTGCTCCGGGGCCACCGGCACGGGAAAGACGCTGATGGTGACCGCCTTCATGGCCGGCGGCATCGCCAAGGGAGAGCGCTGCCTCGCCTTCTGCTTCGAGGAGAGCCGGCAGCAGTTCTTCCGCAACGCGGCCGGCTGGGGCTTCGACTTCGAGCAGCTCGAGAAGGATGGAAAGCTCAAGGTGGTGACCGACTACCCCGAGATCATGCCGCTCGAGAACCACCTGATCCGCATGAAGAAGGTGATCGAGGAGTTCAAGCCGAACCGCGTCGCCATCGACAGCCTCTCGGCGCTCGAGCGCAACTCGACGACGCGCAGCTTCCGCGAGTTCGTCATCAGCCTGACCGCGTTCGTGAAGGACAAGGAGATGGCCGGGCTCTTCACCTCGACCACGCCGACGCTGCTCGGCGGCACCTCGGTCACCGAGGCGCACATCTCGTCGATCTGCGACTCGATCATCCTCCTCCGCTACGTCGAGGTCTACGGCGAGATGAGGCGAGCGCTGACCGTGCTCAAGATGCGCGGCTCGGCGCACGACAAGGAGATCCGCGAGTTCAACATCGACGGCTCCGGCATGCACGTCGGCAAGGCGTTCCGCAACGTCACGGGCATCCTCGCCGGCAACCCGATGCAGCTCGCGGTCGCGCCGGAGGAGCTCGAGCGCCTGCACGAGATGTTCCCGAATGACTGAGCCCGCCCCCAGCGAGAGTGCCGGGAAGGTAGCCGCCCGACGACGGCGGGCACCGATCCTCTACGGTCTTCCCACGAAGCTCCTCTACGTCGAGGACGACGACGACCTCCGCGACATGGTCGCCGGCGCGTTCATCGATGCCGGGTTCGACGTCACGGCGGTGTCCAGCGCCGAGAGTGCGCTCGATGAGCTGGCAGCGGCCCACTACGACATCATCGTCACCGACTACAACCTCGACGCCGCGAACGGTGTGTGGCTCCTCGAGAACGCGTCGGCGAAGGGCTACCTCCAACGCACGGCCGCGCTCATGCTCACCTCGGAGAGACGCCCTCCCGGGGTCGGCGACTACCTGGTGCTGCGGAAGCCCGTCGACTTCGGCGTGCTCCTCACCAAGATCAGCGAGGCCGTCGGCCAGCTCGTTCCCGAATCGTCGATGGCGACCCACGGCGCTGCGCGACCCGCGGAGCTCGAGCTCGTCCTCTACGTGACGAGCACCTCCCAGGACTCGCAAAAGGCGATACGAAACCTCCATCGCGCGCTGAAGCCCTTCGACGAGACCCGCATCCGGCTCACCATCGTCGACGTTGCCAAAGGCGGCGACGATGCATGGTACCAGGGCCTCGAGGAGGACCGGATCATCGTGACGCCGACCCTCGTGAAGAAGACACCCGGACCGAAGACCTGGATCGTCGGTACGCTGGCTCCGATCGACGCGGTCGAGCACATGCTCCTCTCCGTGTTGGGTGAGCCGGAACGAGAGTAAAAGAACGTCTCGGGTCGCGCGAACGCACGTCAGGCCGGCGACTCCTGCGGCCCGTGCGCGAGGCCTTCTTGGGCTGGGGCACGCCGAGCATGGTGGGCACGTCATGGCTCATCGCATTCATCGTGTGGTGCGACTTGTGACAGTGGCGGGCTCGCCGAGAGCACGCAGGTAGCGGGCGACGCCCTTGGGGTCGGTGACCATGGCGAGCAGACGCATGCGGCCTTCGCATCGCCGTGCGAGCTCCGTCGCCGAGCTGCGAGCCGCGCTACTTCGAGAACGTCGCTTGCACCGAGTGCGGCGTGACCGTGGCGATGCTGCGTGCGTAGCCGGTGAGATCGGCGTCGACGCTTCCGGCGACGTAGGGCGCGACGATCATCGAGCCACCCTTGGGGTCGACGTCGAATGCGCAGCTCACCGTCGTGTTCAGTCCCTGATCGCCGGAGTCGCTGTAGGGGACGAAGTCGGGCCCTTGCGTCGACGAGGCCCGCTTCTCCCAGCAGAACGACACCGGAGTCGGGATGGGCGGCGCGCTCCCGATCTTGATGACGTCGATGGGCGTCCCGTTCACGTTCTCGATCCGAAGCCCGACCGCGGCGGTGGCTTGCGCGTAGATCCCGATGCTGGAAGCGATGGTCTTCAGCGTGAAATCGAGCTTCACCGTGAAGGCGACGTGCTTCGTGCCGGCAGGAACGGTGATGAACGCACCCTTCGCGGCGCGGATCCAGCCGCAGTCATGATCGAACGGCGCCGACGAGATGTCGTCGTGCGAGCTGCCGCCCGTGAAGGTCCACGTGTCGCTCGCGTCCGGACAGTCGATCTTGCGGGTGTCGATCTCGGTGAACGACGTCACCGTCACCACCGTGGGCGGCGCGGGCGGAGCCGAGCCCGCACCAGGAAGCGCGGGCGGATGGAACGGCTTCGGGAGCGCGGGAGGCGGCGGCGTGCGCGCCTCGAGGACGAGCGCGTCGAGCTTCACGACGTCGATGCCGGCCTTGCGGATCGCCGCGGCGCGTGGTGCCTGCGCGCGGACGGCGATGTCCTTGAGCTTCTGCTTCTGGATCGCCTCGTCTTCGATCTTGGCGGCGTCGGCGAGCTCCTTCTGGAGGCCGGCGAAGCGAGGATCGCTCTGCAGCGCCGCCAGGACCTTCGCCTTGGCGTCGGACTTCAGCGCACGGCTGCGATTCACGGCATCAGCACGCACCGTGTCCGGCGTGACGGTGGCGAGGACCGGCGCGGCGGCGGCGGTGCGCTGGGCATGGGCATCCATCCCCGCGCACACGACGACGGCGAACGCGCTGGCGTGGATGACGTTGCGAATCTTCATGGGTGGCAGTACCACGCCGCGCCGCTCGCAGGTCGACTCAGAGAAGACGTGGCTCAGCCTTGACCGATCGC
>JAXDMI010000881.1:0-6211 GCA_034666145.1 Myxococcales bacterium
ACGTGGCTGCTCCCTTCGACCGCCCCAACGGGCAACCGACGACCGAGAATTGCGGGTCCTTCCTCGCGACGCGCAGGTTCGTCGTGACCGCTGCCCACTGCTTCAACGACCGTGGTCTGGACGGGACCATTGATGTCGACGCCATCTTCGCAACCGATCCGAGGATGCAGCGCGCTTCGTCTCGAGCAAGACCGAGATTCGCCGCATCCTCGCCTTCGAGGAGACTCGTCCGCATCACATTCGGCTCTGGCTGCACAGTCCGGCCCGGAATTCCCTCCGACGGTACGTGCAATCTGCAACCTCTATGTCACGGCGCCTGCCGATGGCGACACCCTGTTGTGCATTGACGAGAGGACCGGGATGCAGGCCCTCGAGCGCAGGTACCCGTTCAAGGCCCCCGCGTGCGCGAAGCCCGGACGCCGCGAGCTCGAGTACAAGCGCCACGGCACGAGGACTCTGTTCGCCGCCTTCAATCCGCACACTGGCCATGTGTTGGCGAGTGCTCCGTGAAGAGGAAGGCCGTCGATCGGATGCGCCTCATGCAGCACGTAGCGAAGCAGTTCCCCACCGGCAACGTCACGATCGTCTGGGACATCCTAAACATCCACTGCGGCGAGGCATGGGAAGCCTTCAACCGCCGCCACCGTGGCAGATTCCGGTTCGTGTACACGCCCATCCACGCCTCGTGGGTCGACCAGGTCGAGATCTGGTTCAGCCTGTTGGCCCGCCGTGCTCACGAGCTTGGGGCGCGAGGTACTACGCTGCCGACGAGCGGCGGCTCAGTACCACTCGGCCCCGACGCCGATCGTGAAGAACGCGACGACGATCCCCGCCGCGAACGTCGTATGGATGTCGCCGCCAATCGCGAAGCTGGTACGGCGATCCGTATCCGTCTCCGGGTGACCGAAGACGTGCACGGCGACGCGGCTGTGCGCGCCTGGGTAGCTGTGCGCGTACACCGCCAAGCTGTCGTGAGAGGCCGCGTCCGACAAAGGAACGGAGGACGATAGGACCGCGAGTCGATCCAATGACGGACCCGCGGCGATCTCGACGACGTCTGCCGAGGTGAGCGAGAGCATCGGTGTCACATGCAAACCGATCGAGCCCTTTGCCGTCGCTCCGTCTCTGCCGGAGATCTCCGAGCTGTCCCACCAGAACACGTCGCCCTGAACGTACGCGGCTATTCGACGATTGAACTGCCACCCGAGGCGGGCGCGCAAGCCGTACAACGGACCGGACGCGCCCGCACCGACGCCGACTCCGCCGGCCGCGTCGAGACCGGCCCGCACGCGGCCACCGTCGCCATGGTCTTGCGCGCCCGCGTTCGACGCAACGAGAAGCCACATCGACGACACGAGGATCCAGGATGCTCGCGAACCAGGCTTCCGCACTACGTCCCCGCTCGGCAGCCCAGCGCGCCGCAAGCGATCAGAGCGAAATGTTCGCACCGCACGGACTCACGCTAGCACGCCGAAGACGGCTCGCTTACCCTGCGCCCCCCTTGGTCCTCTTCAAGAAAGCGTTCCACGAGGGACTCTCCTCGGGCGCCATCACGCTGACATTTCGGCGCTGGAAGAAGCCGCACGTCAAACCGGGAGGACGCTATCGCTGTCATCCCATCGGCGTGCTCGAGGTGGACGACGTCACGCTCGTTCGCGTCCGCGACATCACCGCGCGCGATGCCACCCTCTCCGGCTTCGCCTCCCGTGACGCGCTCCTCGACTACCTCCGCGAGCTCGGGCCCCTCGACGACGACTCCGAGATCCACAAGGTCACGCTCCATCACGGCGGCGACGGCGATCGCATCCCGCTCGCGCTCGAGGCCGATCTCTCCGCCGACGACATCGAGACCATCCGCGGCAAGCTCGCCAAGATGGACCGCACGAGCCCCTGGACCGCCCAGACGCTCGGTCTCATCGAGAAATTCCCGAAGATCGCCGCCTCCAAGCTCGCCGCGAAGGTCGGTCGCGAGACGTTGCCGTTCAAGGTCGACGTCCGCAAGCTGAAGAAGCTCGGGCTCACCCAGAGCTTCGAGGTCGGCTACGAGATCTCACCACGCGGCCGCGCGTACCTCGATGCAACGAAGAAGCGCCCAACCAAGCGCCGGACCTCTCGTTGACGCGCTTCGTCGGCCTCGACTTCGGCACCACGAACAGCGCCATCGGCGTCGCCGAGGACGATCGGGTCACGCTCGCGCGCTTCAGTCATCAAGGCGGGACCACCGACACGTTTCGCTCCGTCCTCTACTTCCATCCCGACGCGCGCGACGACCGCGGTCGCTACCTCGCCGTGGCCGGACCACGCGCCATCGATCGCTACCTCGAGGCCGAGGGCAAAGGCCGACTCATCCAGTCGCTCAAGTCCTACGTGGCCGATCGCGGCTTCCAGGCCACGAGCATCTTCACGCGCACGCACACCATCGTCGATCTCCTCGCGCTCCTCCTCGCCGACCTCCGCGCGCGCGCCGAGGAGCAGCTCGGACCGCTCGGCGAGCGCATCGTCGTCGGTCGCCCCGTCCACTTCGCGCATGCCGCCGCGCCCGAGGACGAGAAGCTCGCCATCGATCGCCTCCGCGAGGCCCTCGCGCGTGTGGGGTGGACCGACGTCGTCTTCGAATACGAGCCCGTCGCCGCCGCGTACTACTACGAGCAGCAGCTCGATCACGATCAGCGCGTGCTCATCGCCGACTTCGGCGGCGGCACCAGCGACTTCTCGCTCATCGAGGTCGGGCCTTCACACCGCAAGAGCGGCAAGCGCAACATCCTCGGGAGCGACGGCGTCGGCATCGCCGGCGACGCGCTCGACGCCAAGGTCCTCCACAACGTCGTCGCGCCGATGCTCGGGCTCGGGTCGACGTATCGCGCGATGTTCGGACGCGAGCTCGAGGTGCCGGTGTGGATCTACGCGAAGCTCCGGCGCTGGCATCACCTGTCCTTCCTGAAGACCAAGAAGAACATGGACCTCATCGAGGAGATTGCCTCGCAGTCCGACGACGCCACGCGGCCGCGCATCGAGGCGCTCATCCACATCCTCGACTACGACCTCGGCTATCACCTCTATCGCGCGGTGGAGCGCGCCAAGGTTGCGCTCAGCGGCGCTGAGTCGACGCACTTCGCGTTCGCCGATCCGCCGCTGCTCGACATCGAGGCCGACCTCACGCGAGCGCAATTCGAGGCCTGGATTTCCGAGGAAATGACGGCCATGGCGGAGTGCGTCGATCGCCTTCTCGCAGCGACCGGCGTCGCCGCGAAGGACGTCGATCAGGTCTTCATGACCGGCGGCACGTCGTTCGTGCCTGCGGTGCGACGGATCTTCGACGAGCGCTTCGGAGCGTCGAAGATCCGCGCCGGCGGCGAGATGATCTCGGTCGCGACGGGCCTCGCGCTTCGCGCCCGCGATCCCTGAGCAGCTCAGGACAGGCGGCGCAAGAGCTCGCCGACCACCGGACGCCACTCGTTGTTCGTGCCGCCTTCGTCCCAGAGCTCCTGGACCTCGGACTTCGCGATCACGCGCACCACGGCGCGCCGCGCAAGCGCGAGATCGGCGTCGGTGATGTCGCGGCGGCTTCCCGCAGTCCATTCGACGGCGTCGTCGTCGAGGCGCTCGTCGCCCTTGCCCCGCGCGGCGGCGACGATCTCTGCGGCGGCCAGCGCAGCAGAGGCCTCGTCGACCTCGAGGTATTCGTCGTCGTCAGCATCCGCGGCGTGCTCGAGTGTCTCGCGCAGCAGCTCGACGCCGCCGTCCTCGAGATCCCCGAACCAGTCGAGCGCGGAGTCGTTTTCGAAGCTCCCCGGTCCCCATGCACCCATGGCGTGGAGATAGCGCAGGTCGCGGGGCGGCGCGAGGCTCGGCGGTTACTTGCTCCCCACCACGTTGATCGGCACGAGCACGATGCCCGAGCCGCGCTTCGGCGGCGGGAACTTCGCCCCGCGGAGCACGGCCGACGCACACTCGCCGACGCCTGCGGGAAGCGGCCCGCCGCTGCTCGCGAGCGCGCACTGCGGTCGCCCGTCGGCGCCCACGCGCGCGCCGACGAGCAGGCCATGCACGCCGCCGCTGCGATCGGCGCTGCGGATGCAGCCTTGCAGTGCGGGCTCGAGCGCCTCGAGGACGTCGAACGCGTCCGGCATGCGGATCGTCTCCACGCTGTCGATGACCGCGGCGTTTCCTGCGCCGTCTCCGCGATGCAGCACGCCCGCGCGCAGCACGATAGGCACCGCCGCCGACCACGCGGCGCTGCCTGCGTCGAACGTCTCCGCAGCGAAGCGCGCCGACATGCAGTCCTCGACGTCCTGCGTGAGGCCGGTGTGATCGCTGGGGATGACGCACGTCGTCTTTCCCGACGCGTCGATCGACGCGTTCAGCGTGAGCCTGCCGTCCATCATCTCGGGCGTCGCCTTCTTGCCGGTCTCGTAACAGCGCACGAGGCCGCTCTCGACGCGCGCGTAGATCGCGGCGGCGTCGGGCGGTAACTTGCGCGCGACCGGCGTTGCGCTGGCGGGAGGAGGAGGCGAGGCGCTCTGCATGGCGGCGCTCGTGCGCGCAGTCGGAGCCGGCAGCGGCGCCACCTGCGGCTGTGCGCAGCCGCACCCGAGACCGAGCGCGACCAGCGCTGCTTGCGTCCACGTCGTCGTCATCGTCATCGCGATCGAGCGCCGATGGTACGCTGCGCTCGTGCGGACGTGGAATTCGTGGTGAACGTCGCCGCGCGCTGGGAGGTCGCTGCCCGGCTGGTCGCCGATCATCGCGACGTGCTCGACGCGCGCCCCGGCGCGGACGTTCCGGCCGTGCTCGTCACGCGGGGGTGGGCATCCTTCCTGCTCGCGCTCACCGACGACGAGCTCGACGCCCTCGAGATCGCCGGTCATGACGCGACATGGCCCGCGGGAGCGCCGCCGGCCCTGGTCGCTCTCGCCGGCGCGGCACGCGAGGTCTGCGCGCTGCCAACGCTCGTAACGCCGCCGCTCGCGACCGAAGCGCCGCCGGCTCGTCGCCTCGAAACACCCAGGAAACGCGCCCAGATCGAGGCTTTTGCGCGGGTCATCGTGCCGCTCGCGACGAATGCCGAGCGCGTCATCGACGTCGGGTCGGGCCACGGTCATCTCACGCGGGACATCGCGGAGCGCATCGTGCGGCCGGTCATCGGCCTCGAGCGCAACGATGCGCTGGCCGTCCGTGCGCGTAGCCTGCCGTCGACGGCGTCACCGTCGTTCGCCGTGATCGATGTCCTTCACGAGGGGCTTTCCCTCGACGCCGGCGACTGCGTGATCGGTCTTCACGCATGTGGTGAGCTGGGGGACGCCATGGTCGAGAGCGCGGCCGCGTCGGGAGCCGCGCTCGCGCTCGTCGGTTGTTGCCTCCAGAAGCGGCGGGCCGAGGTGCGCGTTCCGCTGAGCGGTGCGGGCGGGGACGATCGCCGTCACGACGCGCTTCATTTGCCTCGCAGCCTGCTCGGTCTCAGCAACCTCACCGCGCGCGACGACGGCGTCGAGGCGACCCGCGCCGAGAACCTCGCCGGCCGCGAGCGCCGGCTCGCGCTGCATCGGCTGCTCTCCAACGACGGCGCGGTGTTGCGCCTCGGCGCCGAGATCGACGGCCTGAACCGGCGCGCCGCGCAGCGCGATCTCGCTTCTCTCGTCGCGAGGGCGTTCGCGCTCCGGAGGCGCCCGGCGCCGTCGGACTCCGCCATCGAGGAGGCGGCGGCATGGGCGCGCGCGCAGCATGCGCAGGTGCGTCGCCTATCGCTGCCCCGCGCGCTCCTGGCGCGCGTGCTCGAGGTCCTGGTGCTCGTCGATCGCGCGCGCTACCTCGAAGAGCGCGGTCGCGACGTCACGATCGGTCTTCTTTTCCCTGCCGCGGTGAGCGCCCGCAACCTGGTGCTCGCGTCTCCGTCGAATCGAGCCGCGAAGTGATGCGACGCCGAGCGACTCAGGCGCCAAACAGGGGAGCGGCGCGCACGCGTTCGAGCGCGTCGCTTCGCGATTGTGGATCGGCGGCCACGTCCGTCGGAAATGCAGCTGTCGAGCGAGCGAGGCGCTCGAGCCATCGGGCATCGAGCGGTCGCTCGAGATCGGCGAGGTCGACCGCGGCGATGGTGGTCTCGTGCCGATCGCCGGTGCCTCCGCCGACACCCACCGCGAACCCGGCGAGCAGGAGGCCGGCTCGGAACGAGGTCGCGGTGCTGTACGTGTGCAGCGTCGCGCCGGAGCGG